>JABGQT010000208.1 GCA_018648685.1 Anaerolineae bacterium | reverse complement strand
TTGTGAACTATAACATGGATGCCATTTTTCCATTTTGCGCTGAGGCAGCACAACACAACTAAGAAATACATCTATGCTATGAAAAGAAAGCATCAATTTGGCTCTCAAAAATTTGCCGTGCTATACGGTGAAAACAAAAAGGGAGCCTTAATTCTATTTTCATAGGAGAATGAAGATGATAAAGAAGCTGTATTTTGTTTTTGCGATATTGGTTATCGCAGCCATGTCCTTATCGGCATGTGCGCCCACCGCTGCCCCAACAGAACCGCAAGCAGCTGTTGAAGAAGCTCCGGCTGTTGAAGAGGCTCCTGTTGCTGAGGAAGCACCAGCGGCTGAAGAGGCGGCTCCTGCAGAAGAAGCCCCTGTTGAAGAGGCTACACCAGAAGAATTCGCTTGGGACCAAGATTATATTAGCGAAGTTCCACCAATTATGATGATTGACCCCTATTTTCAGATTTTCGGACAATCCCAGGTGGCAGTTCCCTATACTTATGAAAATGCGGTCAAATTAGCTGGGCACTCATGCGGTGCCGTAACAGGTGCATGGACAATTACACGCAAAGCCCTTGAAGTGCTTTATCCCGGTGGAGAAATTCCTGTACGCGGTCAGATCCAGGTAGAAGCCCCCGGTGCTGAAGATGAATGGTTTGTTGGGGTCTTTGGTGAAGTGATTACTTATATTACCGGTGCTGCACCAAAAACTGGTTTTATTGGCGCAGAATTTGGGCAGACGGACGATGTCTTTGTGCGTCAAAACAAAATGACTTATCCTGATGAACCTACGGGAACATTGCCTCCAAAAATGGAATGGGTTTTTACGCGCACTGATACAGGCGCAAAAGTAGGCGTTATATTCAATCTCGCTGTCATCACACCAGTCGCAACCCCTGAACGTCAAGAAATGGGCAAAAAGATGGCTGCAGGCGAAGCTACACCAGAAGAAGCTGCAGACTATTACGAATACTGGAACGAGAGAGCAACGTTTGTTTTGGATAATGCCGATACCCTCGATGGTTTCTTTACCGTCACCGTTTACGAAGAAGGTCCTGCAACAACTGCATCAGCCGTTGCTCCCGCTACCGCAGATGATTTTGCCTGGGATCAAGACTATATTACCGAAGTGCCCCCAATTATGATGATTGACCCATATTTCAGCATTTTCGGACAATCTCAAGTTCCTGTTCCTTATTACTATGAAGAAGCGGTTAAAGTAGCCGGTCACTCATGTGGTGCGATAACCGGCGCATGGGAAATGACTCGCAAAGCTCTTGAAGCGCTCTATCCAGATGGAGAAGTTCCGATGCGTGGGCAGATTTCTGTAGATGCCCCTGGTGCTGAAGATGAATGGTTTGTCGGGGTCTTTGGTGATGTAATCACTTTTGTTACAGGTGCGTCTCCCCACACAGGTTTTATTGGCGCAGAGTTTGGTAAAACAGATGACATCTTTGTGCGCCAAAACAAAATGGTCTACGATGAAGAACCAACCAAACAAATGCCTCCCGCAAGAGAATGGATTTTCACTCGCCTTGATACAGGTGCAAGAGTAGGTGTCAAATACAATCTCGTTATCATTCTGCCAATCCCAACACCTGGGCGTATAGCAATGGGCAAGAAGATGGCTGCCGGTGAAGCAACCGCTGAAGAGGCTGCTGACTATATCGAGTATTGGAATGACAGAGCAAAATTCACATTGGAAAACTCAGATGTCATTGATGGCTTCATTACTGTCACTGTTTATGAGTAGAGCATTAATCTAATCTAAGGGGGCGTAACAGAAAAGAGACGCAGTTTATTTAACCGCGTCTCTTTTCTGTATAGACTTGCGTTAAAGCAAATCTTTTAAATGACAATTGAGCTAACCTTCACAAAGCAATTCTTATAGAACTCTTATCTCCACCTAATCCTATGCTTTAGGAGGCATAAAAATGAAAGAAACTTCTCAGAAAAATCGTACTATCATGTCTTGGATGGCAATTGTGATCGGTTTGGTGATGGCTTATATCATCCCTTTCATGGTGCAAACATCCCTTTCACGAGTACTTTTTCACCTCAACGCCCATATCGAGGAGGGCTTCCCTCTTTTCTCCAGCGGGTTACCACTTTTTGATTTCTTCTACTCAGTTTGGCAAGCAGTGATCTTCGCCGCTGGCGCAGCCTTGGTTGTTATCTCACAAGAGATCAAAAAAGGCACCGAGTGGAGTTTTCCCCTCGCATTGAGCCTCTTTGCCTTGCCTTCCATCGGCGGCTTCTTCATGTTCCTCCCCTACGTTAGCTGGGTTCCTGGCTTCCCCTTGCCAATGATTATTGCCTTTATCGGTCTGACCGGTTACTGGGCATTCATTTTCCTCCGCAAGGGAGAGACTTCCGTCAAGTGGACACAAGCTGGCGCATTGACCTTCATTGGTATGCTTGTTACTCACGCTTTTACCATTGGTATCGGCGCACAACGCACAATGGCTACCCGCGTCACCTATCCCTTCTACCCTGAAGATTGGACCTTCTGGCTCTTCCGCTGGGCTGGCGAAGTCAACTGGGTTGCCACAATCTTCCTTTTCATGTCCATTCCTCTCATTGCAATGGGCAAACGCAAAGGCTGGTGGATGGCTGTCGTCCCCTCGATCACCATTCTGATGATCAACGTCCCCACCCAATTCCTGCGCACCAAAACACTCGATTATCTTTACGGCTCATTGCTTGCCATCGGCGTTTTAGTCTTCATGTTAGTCCCTTATTTCCAAGAAAGACTGATCACAAACGAAGACCTTGCTGAATTAGAATAACAGCTCGGTAAAACACATATCTACCCAAAGCGCAGTCTAACCACAATAGGGGTAGGCTGCGCTTTTTATTCCTATTATAGGAGATTCTTATGACCAACCTTAAAGGCAACCACAAACTTGGTGCCGTTCTTTCCGTAGTCGGTATCCTGACCGGATTGCTTATTCTCTTCCTTCTCGCCAGCATCTATCAAATCAATATCGACGGCAAGATCGCTGGCGAACGCCCCGACGAAGCCATTACCGTACAAATTGTCTTTGCCATGCTCAGCTGGGTAGGTGTTTCAGCAGGCGCACTCTGGGTAGCCGTACTTTATGGCTTCATCAAAAAAGCTGATTGGGCTTGGAGCTTCGGCGCAGTCGCTGCTACTGTACAACTTCTCTCTGGTTTCTTCCCCATGATCCCTCCCGCCAGCATCGGCTTGCCTATCCCCACTATCTGGGTTTTCTTCATTGCCCTCGTATTATGGTTCGGGATGCTCCTCGTTGGCGGCGTGGACAACAAAATCATCATCTTCGCCTTCGTTAGCGGGCTTGCTTATGTGCTTACCTATATTGACGGTGTCGGCGCCATCTCCCGCTACCAGACCGAAGAAAAAGGCTTCATCGCTTCGATGTATGCCATGTCTCAATTGGTAAACTGGCTAGGCGCAATTGTTTGGGCATTCTTCATCTATGCGCTCCTTAAAGGCAAAGAGTGGATAATTCCCCTCGGCGTTTTTGCAGCAGCCATGTCCATGTTTGGCGGCTTCCCTGTTGGTATCACAGATGTGGTTATTCAAGGACGTTTCTCCATGTTCCTCGTAGCGCCAATGATGAGTACAGGATTGCTGATCTATATGCTCACACCAGGTGCTACAAAAATGATCGAAGAATGGCAAAACAAACAGTTAGGATGATAGGAGGATCTGCGTGAAAGTAGACAAATACAGTTACCCTACTATTATCATCACAACTCTCGTGATCTGTACCGTGATCGCCCTTGCCCTCGGCTTGACACCGGCTCATTAGGACTTCTCCGGTTTTTAGCATCTCTCCTCAGCTCGGGGCGGAAAAAAACTCCGCCCTGAGTGGTGAAACAATATACTATGGCAAAAAAACAGAATAAAGAACGTAGCTCTATCACTAAAGTCCGCCACACCATCCAATATATATTCCTCTTCGCCACGTATCTGCTCGGTTTGCGACATATTATGCCAGGGCGAGAATCCACGGGTGGCGCATTTGACGCGTTCTGCCCAATGGGCGGTATCGAGACCTTTATCCCCTACATCCTTACAGGGCAAACACTTAAGACGACCAATCTGCTCACCTTCGCCGTCCTAATCGGAGTGATTGGTGTCTCTTTGCTCGCCGGACGCGCCTTTTGCGGCTGGATGTGTCCGATCGGTACATTGCAAGATATGCTCGCGGGATGGGCACAACGTTTGAGCGGCGGAGGCAAGCATCAAATAAGAGGGAAGCGGAGCAAAGCGAAATTCCCGATGGAACTATCGCCTGAAGTTGATAAATGGGCACGCTATCTTAAATATCTGGTCTTATTGGTCGTCCTCATCGCCAGCGTTTGGACAGTTTATCCCCCACTTCGAGATATTTGCCCCGCCCGTGCGCTCTTCAGTTTTGAATTGGGCGAGCCGTTGCTGGTCAGCGTTTTGATTACTTTCATCATTACTTCACTGCTGATCAAACGCTTCTGGTGTAAATATCTTTGCCCACTTGGCGCATTTTTGGCAATTACTAATAAATTTGCACCGCTGCGTGTGACCATTGATAAAAATAGCTGCACCGGCTGCGCTCGTTGTGAAGCGGAATGCCCTGTAGATATTCCTGCTATCCCCGAGAATATGCGTAATTTGGAATGTGTACAATGCTTGGAGTGTGTGGAAACTTGCGCTGTTGAAGATGCAGTTGTGCTAAAGCTCGGTTAGTCTACATTCTTTTCCCTTCTTGATCCCCATGCCATTGCTAATGGCATGGGGATTTTCTTTTCTTATACAATACTTACACTCCTTACTGTTGACAGTTCCTAAGACAAGAGATATAGTTAGTTTTACTAACTAAATATGTTTGCGGTAATGAAATACTCAAACATAGTCAATCACCCACAACGGGAAGGTAGGTTCTAATGAAGGAAAAAAGAAAAGTCGGTGCCGCTATTTCTCTTATCGGTGCAATTCTCGGTATTGTTTTGATCTATTCCAGCTTTTTACAGGTTTATGAGCCAATTATGGCTTCTGAAATGGCTGATGGACGAGCTGGCGGCGAGATCATCTCGGATGGCCTGAGTGTTTCAAAATATGTCATGCCGGTTGTAAATGATATTGGTCTCATTGGTGGAGCCATTTGGGCTGTTGCGGCATTTGGCTTTATGAAAAAAGAAAAATGGGCTTGGTCTACTGCTGTCCTGGCCAATGTGCTCAGCTTACTAAGTTTCTTTATGCTGATTCCCGCCTTGAGCCGAGGTATTTCCCCAATATACACCTTCGTATTTGTACCGAATATTATCGCTTTCTTCCTGCTTTTGGGTTACGTGCGCAAGGTCGACAAAAAAATCATTTTGATTAGCACAGTTGCAGGCATGGCTTATGTGATGGCCTTTATGAATGGTGTTGCTGCTACAGATCAAATGTTAGCGGGCGGCGGTGAGATGGTCTTTCTAATGGGTCAACGGCTTAACTGGATTGGCTCTTTCGCATGGGCTGGCTTTGTCATCGCGTTGTTGAGCCGTAAAGAATATACAATCCAATTGGGCTTGGGTGCTGCTTTAGTAACACTAATAGCAGGCCTCCCCCTAGGCGTTGTAACCTCAATGGAAGAAGCCAAGTTTTCTATGTTCTTCATGGCTCCAACTCTCTCCCTTTTGGTAAAAGTGACTCTTGTCTCGCCGAAAGGCAATAAAATGGTCAAGGAGTGGATTGAGGGCTAAGCTTCGCAAGAAAAATCTCATATTTTTCTTAGAAAACACTTATCTAATCACTGTTGACATTTTTTAGCGCAAGCGATATATTTAGTTTATCAAACTAAATATATTCAAAAAAGGAGAACTCCGTTGGAAATAACAAAAGACACTCGTGTATCTGAAATTCTTAAAGAGTATGGTGATATCGCAGAAGTGATGGAAGTATTTGGGGTAAAACGCGTTGGTGGTTATTCGCTGCGCGCTTTTATAGCAAAGATGATCTCTGTCCAAACTGCCGCACGCGTTCACCGCGTTCCGCTAGATGAATTTTTGAGCATTCTAAATAAAGCGGTATCTGTAAATAAGTAAAAGAGAAAAAGATGGAAAACAACCTCGAAGAAACTGCGAAAAGATTTCTAAAACTATCTAGCCGTTTGCGCCGCTTGGGACCAGGAAAGCCCCAACAAGAACATGTCGCAACCTCCCCATCTCAGTTGGCATTGATCGAGTATGCAGCCAGTAATCCAGACTGCGGTATTCAAGAAATGGCAGAGGCGGTGAAGCTCTCAACACCGACGGTGAGCATTAGCGTGCGTCAGCTAGAAAAAAGCGAATTAATCGCTCGCAAGCCCCACCCCGAGGACGGTCGCGCTGTTCAACTTTTCCTCACATCGAAAGGCGAAGAGGTCTATCAGAACGCACGTGGTTTTCATCGTCAAAAATTTGAAAAACTCTTGAGCGGACTAAAACCCGAAGAAAGAGAAATATTGGTAAGCCTGCTTGAGAAAGCTCTCAATGCAGCTGAAAACAAATAACTAAGGAGAAATATAATGACTAAATTCTTTAACAAATGGACCCGCATTATTCATCGCTGGTTTGCTCTACCCACCCTTATTCTTATCCCTCTGGCTGTCTTTGCCAAGTTTTCAGGGACCGGCGAACATCTTCCCCCACAGGTTGAACAGATCCAATCTCTCTTGATGCTGCTACTCGCAATCAGCGGCGGATACCTTTATCTGGTTCCCTATATCGCTAAAAAGAAGCGCGCTAAACGTAAAAAACCCAAAGTTACTGCCACACAGGGTTAATAAATAACTCTCGAGGGAGTAATGAATGAAGCTCGTTGACAAGCTCGTTACAATATCAAAGAATCCCCTTTCGCCAAAAAATCGTTTTATGGCGAAAGGGCTTCCCATTTTTGTTTTCTTTTTCTTCTTCCC
>JABGQT010000111.1 GCA_018648685.1 Anaerolineae bacterium | reverse complement strand
CAGAATCGGCTCTTGTTCCCCTTGTTTCAAGCGGGCACTTTCTAGGATATTTACAGCTTGCTAACCATAGCCAGGGCGCGCGAGAATTTACAGAAGACGAAGAGCATTTAATGAATGTTGTTGCAAATCAGGCTGCGACAATTATAGATAATGCTAGCCTTGTACAGCAGACACGTCAGCGCGCACGGCGCGCGGAGACAATGCGCCGCGTTGCGAGCTTGGTTTCTTCTTCGGCAACTATGGAAGAAACAATTCGATTTTCCGTACGAGAGCTGGTTCAGCTTCTTGGTGTGGAGACAGCCGCTGTCTTCTTGTTGAATGAAGATCAAAGTGTCTTAAATGCGCATGAAGAATCAATTTATGGTATTTCAGAAGAAAAGGTAGAAAAATTTACTCAACTCTATGTTGATACACCTCAATATCGAAAAACAGTAACTGGTAGTCAACGTTCTTTTCTTTCTGGGAATTTAAAACAGGATCGTCGTGTTTTGGCGTATTATCGTCCCTTGGTAGAAGAAACTGGGATGCAGTCGGGGTTGGTTGTCCCTCTGGTTGTTCGGGGCCGCGGCGTAGGGGAAATGATGCTGGGGAGTTCTATCTCTGATTACTTTACACATTATGATCTCCAGACTGCAGTGTCTGTTGCAGAACAACTATCTATTGCTCTTGAAAGCTCTCTAGCTTCGGCCCAAACGGATGAAAGTTTACGTCTACGTGTAGATGAATTGACAGCTCTTTCACGTGTTAGCCGAGAGTTGAATAGTAATCTTAATTTAAGGCATTTATTAGGTGTTGTATATGAAGAAGGCCTAAAAATCACCCAAGCAGATTGTGGCACAATTACGATTTTTGACCAAGATTCTGTTGATGAGATGATGCCTAAAAGCATTTTAGCTTTGGGGTGTGCCGAAGGTGTGGGGCTTACAGATGTAGAGTTAGAAGTCGCGCGTAGCGGTAACCCATTGCTTGTCGAGGATATTGCTAATGGGGAGTATCCAGCCAATCACGAGGGCGTTCGCTCAGCTTTGGTTGCGCCAATTGCCTATCAGGGGAAAATAGTCGGGCTATTTCACCTGCATTCTATGTATCCAAATAAATTTAATGCGGATACCTTGGATGTTGTTCAGACATTAGCGATCCAAGCTGCAATTGCAATGGGAAATGCCTATCGTTACGAAGAGCAAGTACAGTATGGTAGTTTACTTGCGCGACGTGCTGAAACGCTCTCGAGTGTCCTAAATACGACCTCAGTATTGGCGTTGGGAGAGCCTTTGGGCGATTCTCTCCAATCGATTTCCCGAGGTATTCAAGATTCGACTCCTTTTGAAGTGGTTTTGATCAGTACTTATCATGCAGAGACAGGTATGTTGCAACGTGTAGCAGGCGCTGGTCTCTCTAGAGAGAACTTGGCTGCCTTAAGGGAGCGTGAGCAACCTTTTTTGAGTGTACAACAATTACTCAAAGCTGAGTTTGATGTTGGCGGCGGTGCTTATTATATTCCTTCAGCCGATGCTCCTATTGTGCCTAGTGATTTACATATTTTGAATCTGGACGATAAATATAAAAATGGCGAACAAGGTACTTGGCATAGAGAAGATTTGTTTCTCTTCTTACTTAAAGATCAACACGGCAGCCCTCTGGGGTTAATTAGTCTTGACCAACCAAGCGATGGAAAGTCTCCTGATCAGACGACGATCGAAGCTGTTCAGGTTTTTGCTGCTCAAACTGAGCTTATTATTAGTAGCCAATCGCGCTTGGGCGAATTTGAAGATAGAGTAAAGGCTTTATCCTCGGGGCTTGAGAGACAGCAACGTTTGTTGAGAATTAGCCAAAATGATCTGCCCGTTTTGCTGCATAAGGATTTAGAGCAAACGATTACTATTCAAAATCTTGACAGTGTTGAGCATCGTATTCGTGCAGGGTTAAAGATCACGGAGGCTGTGAGTAGGCAATTAGATGCATCCTCTGCTTTGCAGACTTTAGGACGCGAAATTCTGACTCATATGGGGATGATGACTGCTTTTGTGGCAGAGAATACAGCTGATGGCCCTCGCTTATTACATACAATGGGGGATGTGCCGCAAGCCATTAACCCAGATGCTTTGTTTGGGCAGAGAAACCCCTTGCGCTCTTGCTTGCAAACCGGCGAAATTATGCTGGTTATGAATTTGGATGAAAATGACGAATGGCGCGAAACACCGATGCTTAATGCTTTGCAAAGTAAGCGATTTATTGCTTTACCGGTTAAGGTAGAAGGAAACACTGTAGCTGCGATTTTGGCAACAAGCAAGGAACCTATGGCGGCTTTGACTGAAGGCGATGAGCAAATTTACCATCAAATCGCTCGCCAAACTTCAGTGATTTTCCAGAATATCCACCTATTGACTTCGGTGAGAAGACGTTTGGATGAAGTTAATCTTTTGCTTGATTTCAGTCGAACATTGAGTCATTTGGGTCCTGTAAGCATGATGGACGCGTTGCTCAAGAGTGCCCTACAAGTCATTTCAGATGCTCATGCTGGTGTTGTGCTCATGTGGAATGAGGTTTCAGAACGTCTTGAGCCAAAAGCTGTACAAGGCTATGCAAATAATCGAAGCATGGAGCAGATTTCCTATCGCATAGGTGAAGCTTTGCCTGGCGAATCTTTTGGGAAAGGGCGATCAGCTATCATAGATGAAATTAATTTTATGAAAGACTATGCACTTTCTGCATCTCAACTACTGCTTTATCGTCAAGCGACCGGAGGTCGGTTACCAAATTCCAGTTTGTTGGTGCCAATTCAGACAGGTGATTATTCATTAGGCGTTCTTGTTCTGGATAATTTTAATAAAACAGGTGCCTTCCAAAAAGAAGATGAAGTATTACTCCTGTCCCTTTCGCAACAAGTTGCTCTTTCCTTACAGAATTTACGCTTGATCCAATCTACAGAAGAGCGTGCAGTACAGCTTGAGTCTCTGACAGATGTTACGGCTACGATTAGTGCCAGTTTGCAAAGTGAAGAGCTGATTCCATCTCTTTTGGGGCAGCTCGGAAGTGTTATTCCTTATGATCGTTCAATGCTTTGGTTTTATGAGGAAGATGTTTTAGAAGTAGTCGCAGAACGAGGCTTTTCAGAATCCGAAGAGCGGATCGGGGATTCTGCCTCTGCAGAAGAAATGATCATCTTTAGCGAAATTCTTCGTTCAAAAAAGGCACTATCTTTTTCGGACACCAGAGAAGAGAAAGATTTCCATATCCCGAGCGATATCGAGCATTTATCTTGGCTTGGTATCCCTCTCCTTTTGAAAGGAGAGGTGATCGGAATCATGACGCTGGACAAAAAAGAAGCTGGTTTCTACACGTTAACGCACATCCAAATTGGAACGACTTTTGCGGGGCAGGCTGCTGTTGCACTTGAAAATGCACGCCTCTTTGAAGATAGCCAGGATCGTGCGATTGAACTTAATCAGCTTACTGAAACTTTGGAGCAGCGTGTTGTCGAGCGTACAGCTGAGCTTGATAGAGAGCAGCGAAATACAAAGACTTTATTGGATATTCTTACAGAAGTATCCTCTAGCCTTGATCTCGACTTGGCACTTAAACAAACCTTGGCATTGTTGAACGAAACGGTAGGTGCAGAACAAGGTACGGTCATGCTTCTTAATCCTGAAGATAATTTGCTCCATTATCGCGCAGGAGATGGATACCTTTCTAAAGTAAAAAGCGAAAGAGAGAGTTTTACGCTCAAGGTTGGTGAGGGCTTAGCTGGATGGGTTGTAAAACATCGAGATGCTATTTTGGTTGATGATCTTGATCTGGATGAGCGTTGGGTACAAGGAAAAAGAGACTTGCAACGCCATCGCAGTGCTGTTGCAGCACCCTTAATGGTCGCAGAAGATGTAATTGGTGTCTTGCTTGTATTTAATCGAAAGGTTAATTTCTTTAGTCCTGAACAACTTAAACTTATCAATGTTATCGCGGGGCAGGTTGCTGTCGCGATCAATAACGCAAACTTGTACAAGTTGATTCGAGAGCAAGCTGAACGCCTCGGGAATATGTTGCGCAATGAGCAAGAAGAAGCCACGCGCTCACAGGCAATCCTTGAAGCGGTTGCAGATGGCGTGCTCGTAACAGATTATGAAAATAAGATCAGCTTCTTAAATGCCTCTGCTGAAGAAATTCTTGGCATTAAGGCAAGTCGAGTGACCACACAAACACTAAAAGATTTTAGTGGTCTCTTCGGTAAGGCTGCCAATATTTGGCATGAAATTATCCGCGAATGGTCTGAAAATCCCTCCACTTATAAAGAAGGAGAAACCTACGCTGAACAACTAGAGTTAGAAGATGGGCGTGTTGTCCTTGTCCACTTAGCCCCTGTAATGCTCAGAGGGAGTGACTTCTTAGGTACCGTCTCTATTTTTAGAGATATTACGCACGAAGTTGAAGTCGACCGGATGAAGTCTGAATTTGTGGCAACGGTTAGCCATGAGCTGCGCACCCCGATGACATCAATTCGTGGATATGTAGATATCTTGCTTATGGGAGCGGCTGGTAATTTGACTGGCGACCAAACACACTTCCTCGATATTATCCGAAATAACACAGAGAGACTAAATATCCTCGTGACAGACCTTCTGGATGTTTCCCGTCTTGAGTCAGGAAAAGTCACTCTCGCACCACAGGCAATTTCTTTGGAATCTGTCACTAAAGATATTGTCGAAAATGTTTTGCGTCGCTCAGAAACTGAAGAAAAAACGATGAAGATCATCCTCGATATCGAAGCGAAACTGCCTCCGGTATTTGCTGATTCAGACAGGCTCCGGCAAATTGTTAATAATCTTGTGGAAAATGCTTACCATTACACCCCAGAAAATGGAGAAATTACAATCTCTATTCACACGATAAATGGAAAAGATGAAGTGCAAGTCAATGTTCAAGATAACGGGGTAGGTATCGCAGTAGAAGATCAGGGGCAAGTTTTTGAACGCTTCTATAGAGGCGAAGACCCCCTTGTACTGGCTACGCCAGGAACAGGATTAGGATTACCCATCGTCAGGCAATTGGTAGAAATGCACAAAGGACGAATCTGGGTAGAAAGTTCCGGAAAAGTAGGAGAAGGAAGTTTATTCTCCTTCACCCTTCCAGTTTATAAAGAATTAGAGTGAGGCTTTTATGGCAAAAATTGTTATCGCAGAAGACGAACGCGATATTCGAGATTTAGTTGCTTTTACCCTGCGCTTTGCAGGTCATGAAGTTGCGGCAGCTGCGAACGGTGAAGAAGCCGTTGAGTTAGCTAAAAAAGAAAATCCGGACCTCATCTTATTAGATGTCCGTATGCCGCGTATGACAGGCTACGATGCCTGTAAAGCGATCAAAAAAGTACCTGAGCTTGTAGATACACCAGTTGTTTTTCTCTCAGCAAAAGGACAAGAATCAGAAATAGAAACCGGTATGGATGTAGGCGCAGAAGAGTATCTTCTTAAACCCTTTGCTCCAGATCAATTAACCTCGCGAGTGAGCGAGATTTTAGCCAAATTTGGCAAGTAATTAAAAACCAAAGCAATTATGGAGTCCAAAATCTCCAGATTTTGGCTTTTCATACACCAATCTTTAAAGGACAGTAAACGAGAATGAGCGTAGTATTGCTAAATGACGCGATAGTGCATTACGAAGTGCTTGGGCGGGGACGCCCGGTTATCTTTCTGCACGGTTGGGTCGGCTCATGGAGATATTGGATATCCTCCATGCAAGTCGCCTCGACCTCTTTTCGCGCCTACGCTCTTGATCTTTGGGGTTTCGGTGGTTCAGCGCAAGAAAAAAGCCGATACTCTCTGGATGGGCAAACGATGTTGCTCAATTCATTTCTTGATGAAATGGGAATCGGGAAAATAGCCCTTGTTGGGCATGGATGGGGAGCTTTGGTCGCACTTAATTTTTCGATTAAAAACCCAACAAAAGTAGATCGGGTCATGGTAACAAATTGCCCCCTAGAACCAGAAAAACTTGATCCCCGCTTGTACACTGATACAACAGAAAAACTGGCAAGCCGCTTCTCTGCCAGCATCCCCGATGCCCAAACGGCGCTTACAGATGCAAAAAAAACCGATCAAGATGCAGTGCTGGCTTCTCGCAATAATATAGACGCAAGTGAACTTTTCGACAAAGTCAATCGCCAACACACGCCATGCCTCCTTGTTAGCGGCGGCCAAGATGACCTTGTTGGGCAGCCCAGCCCTCTAAAATTAGGTCTTTCTGACTTTGGGCAGCATATTCGCTTTGAAAATGCAGGATATTTCCCCATGCTCGACTCTACAGCAACCTTCAATCGGCTGCTGACAGACTTCCTTGCGCTGGATTCTGGCCTCAGCATCAAAGAGCTAGGATTGAAAGAAGAGTGGCGCCGCCGCGTGCGCTAAAATGACAAAAGGGGGATGGAGGGAAAGGAACGCTCCTGATTTTGGCTTGCTTTCGTTTAAAATATATCTTTCTGGAAAAAAAACAAATTCCCTTTAATTTCCCTTAAAAAATATGCTTGCACTCCTCACCTTACATCTCCACATCCCCGGCTGTAAATCTCTAAAAGAAAAGCGGAGTCGGCTCAAACCTCTTCTTACGCGTCTGCATAAAGAATTCAACATCTCCGTCGCCGAAATGGATCTGAACGACGTTTGGCAAAGCACCATAATAGGATGCGCAGTCGTCAGCAACAATAGCGTACAAGCTCAGCGTACTCTGCAAGCTATCTCTGCATGGGTAGAGAAAAATTGGTATGATATGACAATTGTGGATGAAAGTATTGAAATTATTTAATCACGAATGAGACGAATATAGCGAATAACACGAATATTTTCATCTCTCGCTCTAGCTGGATTTATAATCCAGCGATTCTCTAAAACAGACGGGGTATAGTGAACCCCATTGTCAAGACCACAAATTGACAAAGTTAAGGTGGATAAA
>JABGQT010000206.1 GCA_018648685.1 Anaerolineae bacterium | reverse complement strand
CAACATACCATTGATTGCGGATCATCTTCCCTCCCGAGGAAATTTAACTCTCTGGTACGGCTTGTACTAGAGGGTGGTTGAAAATCACACGCCAAACGTAGGCAAATAAAACTGTCAGGACGATGGCCCCAAAAACGCCTGGAGACCAGTAACCCAGCCTTTCGAGCAGAAGCCCGCCCAAAGTCGGGGCGATGACGCGTGTCAGACTTTCAAGCGAAGTGGCAAGACCCAATATCCCACCAATCTCTTGTGGTTGAACGGTTTTTGTCAATGCACTGGAAATGACGGTATTTAGTATGCCTCCAGAGAAGGCAATTGGCGCCAGATTAATGAGCAACATCGTCACTGATGGGGCGAATGCCCAACTGAGCAGCGAGATCGCCATAATGCCTACGCTGACAGTGATGAGCAAATCATCACGGAATTTTTCGCTCAATTTGCCGACCAAACCACCCTGCACGATCACAGATAAAATGCCGACATAAGTCAGGACATAGCCAGTTTGTTGGGCATCAAGATTGAAGCGGCGCAATGCGTAGAGAGAGAAAATAGTTTGAAAAACAGAGAATGCCAGACCAAAAACAAAACGTGTAATCAGTAGTGATCCAGAAAAAGGGCGTTTAAGCGCATCGAAAAGCGCATTCAAGGTAAATTTAGGCTTCTCAGATTGTGCGAGTGCAGCCCGCTTCTCAGGTGTAAGCGATTCAGGGAGCCAAAAGTAGACCATGAGTAAATTGATCGTGACCAAACCCGCTGCTGCAAAAGCAGGGACAGCGTAGCCCCATTGGCTGAGAAATCCGCCTGTTGCGGGGCCAAAGATAAAGCCTAGGCCAAAAGCTGCACCGATCATTCCCAAGCCTTTGGCGCGGCTTTTTTCATCCGTCACATCGGCGATATAGGCTTGAGCTACACTGATATTTCCACCGGTGATGCCATCTGAAATGCGGGCGATGAATAATAGCCAAAGTGTTTTGGCAAAGCCAAGTATCAAAAAGCTAATTAGCGTCCCTAAAAGACTGAGTAAAAGTATGGGGCGACGACCAAAGCGGTCGGAGAGACGTCCTAATAGTGGGGCGCCGACCAATTGCGCCGCAGCATAGGACGCAACCAATAAGCCGATGACTGTATCACTTGCGCCGAAGCTTTCTGCGTAGAAGGGTAAGAGGGGCAAGATCAGCCCAAAGCCGAGCAGGTCGATAAAGACGATCAGGAAGATCGCGGAAAGGGGTTTGTTTTTCATATATTTTTACTTAGAAGCCACGTTGCTGGCCTTGCCAGGGTGCGGGGATTTTTTGATCAAATTCTTCAATGCTGGGGCCTTGCAGATTGCGCAAGCGCCATGTGCCGTAGAGATAGGTTATAACGAGTAAGATGATGAGAGCGGGCCAGCCGGTTAGGGTTTGTACCCACGCCAGATTTTCAGCATCTCCACCTTGATATAGCGCTAGTTGCCACCAAAACTTCAGCCCGAAGAAAAGTGTCCAGAGGAGGGTGGTTTCCGTGTAGGCTGGGCGGATACGTGGATGCCAATACCAATCTAATGTCCAACGGCGGGAGATGAAGCTGCTCCAGGCGGTGAGCGGGCGTTTAATCAAAAGACTGATAAAGCATAAGGCTACTGTCAGCCCACCGCTGATGAGGCCGGGCAGAAAGAAGCTTTCGGCGCGTCCGAGCAATGTGACCAAGCCAATTGCCAGTAAAACGCTGAGAACGCCGAGCAAGCCGTAGGTCAGGGATTCGCCCCGTGTGATACGTCGAATGCCGAGGATGATGCTTAATCCTAATGCCGTCCACATGGCGGTTTGAAGTCCCCAGATGGCATTGGCGATCAGGAAAAGAAGGGGAGGCAGAATCGCATCAATTAGACGGCCACCAAGCACGGAGCGGAATTCATCCAGCAGTTCAGAAAATCTATTTTGCATGTTTTCCTAGCCAGAATTGCATCCAGTTACCTTTGCTTTTTTGAAGGTTAATAAAGGCGTAGAGCGCACCTGCGAAGAAGCCGAGGGTCATCATGGCGATTGTCCAGAGAATGGCAATATATAGTTTTTCTTCTCTGTAGAAAATCCATAAAGAGAAGAGGATGAAGCCTGTGTAGAGATCGACCAGAGAGACGATGCCCCAGGGCATGGCTAGGAGTTGGCTGCCTTCACCTGCGAAATCACCGATGGTAAAACCATAGATGAGAACGGCTGTCATGGCGAGGATGCCAAGAAAGGAGAGGGTTTTTGCTATTTTCATTAGAGCACCAGAATTACGCCGAAGATGATTTCAACGACGAGGCTAATAATATTGGATTGCTCGACTGACTTGTCGGTGAACATGGATACGGCGCGGACTGCGGCTATTGCGAGATACATGATGCCGAGCATTGGGTAGGCAACGCTTGTATCAAGCAAAAAGGCTGCTACGCCCAGGCCAATAAATAATGCGCCAAAGATAGAGCGGATTTCGGTAATCCCGCGCCCGCCGATTGGCTTGATGCCAGTGAATCCTTCGATTTTGGTTGGGGCGACTAGGGAAAATAGACCGGTTAGGATGGTGGCTATAACACCTATGATCTGCAGAATATTGAGAAACATGAGAACTCCTTTATTGTGGAGAAATATATGTCTTTGCGAGGAGCGTACTTTTGCGACGCGGCAATCTCCAGCGAGAAAGGGGATTGCTTCACTCCCGAAAAGCATCGGGGTTCGCAAAGACGTGTCGATGGTTTATTTATTAGCTCAGCGTGAGCCGAAAAGCTCGGCAACTTTTTTCTTTCTATATTCAAAAATTGCGTTCAATTTATGTTTTATCCAAATGGCGTGGACAATATTTCCAAGAATGCCGAAGGGGAGTTCATACGTGATTTGATCGGTGATCTGTGTGCCGGCTTCAACTACTTCAAAGCGATGTTCGTGATACCAGAAGCGATAGGGACCGATGCGCTGCTCATCTACAAAGTAGGCTTTCTCTTCAACGTGGGCAATTTCTGTCAGCCAACGTGACTTGATAAGCGGCATGAAACTGACACGATATTCAATTAATTGTCCCTGGAACATTTTTTCACCCCCGCCGTGCAGGGTTTCAAATTTCATGTCGGGCGGTGTCATCTCGTTGAGATTATGGGGTGTGGCGAAATATGCCCAGACTTCATCGAGTGAAGCGGAGACAATTTGTTGGCGGGTTAGACGATGGATCATTTTTTCTTCCTAGTTTTTTGTACACGGAGTTACGCGGATTGCACGGATTTTCTTTATGTTTTTTTCCGTGTTCTTCGTGTCTTCCGTGTACAAAATCCATTATTTCTCTTTTGCAATGCCAGCAAAACCTAAGGCGCCTATGCCCAAATTTGTGCCTAGAACGGGTGTGATTTGCTGAATGATGATCTCTCCGTCCGGGAAATATTTGCGTGCTTCTTCTCGCAATGCTTCTGCACGTTCTTGTACACCAGCATGGACTATAGCCAATTGCTCAAAGGGGCCGTGTTTATCCAACCAGGAAAAAAGGCGATCCATTGCTTTTTGACGTGTACGAACGCGATGAGCATCTGGCTTGCCACCATTCATGAATACAAGAGGTTTCAAACGTAATAATTCACCAAAACGTGCCACGGCAATATGCATCCGTCCACTGCGACGTAAATATTCGAGCGTATCCAGCGCGGCAAAGACGTAGGTGCGGGGCATGATCTCGCGTAATTTACTAACGATCTCTTCTACTTTTTTGCCCGCTTCCGCCATTTGAGCGGCTCTTTCTACGAGAAATCCCATCCCTAAGCTGAGTTGGGTTGAATCCAGCACGGTAACAGGGACTTTTTTAAATTCCTTTGCCGCCAGTCGCGCAGAGTTGATCGTTGCGCTCAGCGATTCGGAAATATGAATGGAAAGGATTTCCTTTGCCCCTTTTTCAACGAGCGCTTCAAAATGCTTAATAAAGAGTGCTGTGCCTGGCGCAGCCGTGTTGGGAGCAGGGTCATAGTCTGGTAGACGGCGGTAAAACTCTTCTTTGGTGATATTGACACCATCGAAAAAGGTTTCGCTGCCCATATTGATATGCAAAGGTGTAACTTCGATCCCATACCGTGCGATTATTTCAGCAGGCAGGTCACAGGTGCTGTCAGTAAGAATAAAGGTGTTCATTTTTTATATCCTAGACGGGAGCTAAAGTTCCAGCAAAAATCATCCATGCCAAAACTGTCTTGGCAACTAAGCTAAGCACAATGAAGATACGTTCGCCATATAGATAGTCTTTCCAAGGGCCTATTTTTTTGTATTGAAGCCACATGTTGACTGCGAAGGTATTGAAGAATACAAATAGAGTTGGGATTATGGCGTAAACAAAGGCTGGGGGCTTGGCTTCTCCACCTGATGAGATGGAGCCAAAGAAGTAGATGAAGATTACCAGCCACGGGATTATTCCTGCAATTGAACCGAAAGTGAAAGGAGACCAGTCGAGTTTTGTGCGATCTTGATTGAGACTTTCCATCAGTAAACCCAATAAGTTCATCATCGCGTTCAGCCCAAACATGAGAATAATTGCACCTAAATCCCAAACACCCGCTAACATACCGATCAGGACGATCATTAAGGATGAGCTTAGGGCATATTCATAAAAGCGGATCGGATTCTTGCCCTGCCTTAGATTCTTTATGTAGCCTTCATAGCCTGCAGATGCAAGGTAAAAATGTGCAATCGCAGAAAGCAGCAAGAAGATTGCTACAGAGGGGCCTAAGGGCAATTCATAAAAGAGCTTGGCAGATGGGCTTAAGCTGAAAGTGGTTGTGTCGAAATTTAAAAAGTTTGTAAAAATAGGGTATGTGGTGTCATTGCTGACCGCCCACATAAATACACCTTGGATTAAGTGTAAAAAGCCCATGATCAGGTTGAAGCGGCGGAGACCTTTAAATTTCTCCTGCATCGAAGTATTCTTTTTCTTTGTCATTTTTTCTCCAATTGATAATTTGATTAACTTGCTTGTGTTGATTTATTGCTAAATAAACTAACGACCCCGTTTACGCCCAAAAAGATCAGATAGAGCAAGCCGATTAGCAGGTAGTCAATAAAAGGGATGCGGATAACTTCGTTTAGCCCGGAAAGGTTTCCGCTAAGGGTATAAAAGAGGCTCACGCCAATTACAAAGCTAACTGCCAACGCACGCCGAACCCAAGTGTTTAGCCCGATCCCATACATTTGCGTTAGTACGATCATTGCCCCAAATCCAAAAGCGAACATCGGCCAAATCCCGTTGGCTTGTGAAATCGCAACTAGCGTGCCGTGTATCAGTACAAAAGCTTCGAGTAGGAATGTCCAGTATTTATTCAAGTGTGCGCGATTGAAAAGTAAAACCGATTGAGCTAAAAGAAGGAAGATGTAGAAAAACCCTGCCAAATGCCCAAAGGTATTTTCCATGGGGTGATACCAGAAGGTATAAATGATTGCCCAGGAAAAAAGATAGCCGTGATACTCGCGCACAACCTGCATAAAGCGTTTATGGAACTTCACCTTTTTACCCAAAGCCAGTCCACGTCGGGGTGTTTCCAAGATCAGGATAACGACCAGCATCAAAACAACCGATCCTTGCGAAGTTACTTCGGGCACAGCAATTGCTAGCCCATCGTACCAAAGTTGGGTTTGGATCCAATGCAAAATGTAGAAAATACCGTTTACAGCCAGCATCGCCCAGTTGAACCAGCGAAAACCAGTCTGATATTTCGGCTTTTCCTTTTTTGCCATATAGATCACGGCCCAAGCAGAAATATTATGCAGCGCATAGCCCACCCAGACAGTGATATAGGCCATTGTCGTTGGATTGCGCGTTTGCCAAGGATAGTAGAATGAAAAATATTTCTCGTTCACTACGTCAAAGCGGCTGGCAAGGCTTCCCGCCGTTAGCCAGATCACGATAGTGAGCGCAAAAGCGGTCGCAATACTGGATAAGATGGTGTTTCTTGTGGCTGTTTTCATGTCTTCTCCCTAAAGAAGTGTTTTGAGTGCCGATTTAAAATCCTTATGTCTGAAGGAAAATCCTTTGGTCACCAGTTTTTCGGGTATCGCTCGTTGTCCATCTAGTACTAATGTGGATTTTTCTCCCAAAGCCAATTGGAGCGCAAAAGCAGGGGCAGGAATAAAGCTGGGACGACGCAGGAGACGCCCCGCAATTTTGGCTAGCTCCCGTTGTTTGACAGGGTAGGGTGCCGAAAGGTTATACGCGCCCCGCGCATCTCCATCATGGAGCAGGAAACGAATGGCATTCACTTCGTCTTCAAGATGGATCCACGGAACATATTGTTCTCCGCTCCCCAATTTCCCGCCCGCAAAGAGACGGAAGGGTAGGAGCATAATGGGCAAAATCCCGCCTTTGGGCGCAAGCACTAATCCTGTGCGGATGATGACGCGGCGGATGCCCATCTCGTCTAAAGCTACAGTTGAGTCTTCCCATAATTTGCAAGTTTCAGCGAGGAAATCGTCGCCTTTGGGTTCATTTTCATTTAATGGCTCATCACCTGTAACGCCATAATAGCCCACAGCCGAAGCCTGGATAAAAACCTGCGGTTTTTTATTTGCAATTTCAATCGCTTTGACGAGGGTTTCTCCCACATCCACGCGGCTCTGCTGGATGCGCTTTTTGCTCTCTTTTGTCCAGCGTTTGGTAAGAATGCCGAGCAAATTTTCACCGGCAATGCTCTCACCGGCAAGATTGATGACCGCGTCGTTCTCTTCTATTAAACGAGATAGCGCTTCGATGTCGGCATTCTGCCATTTTAGCGCTAGCACGCCAGATGCAAGTACGTTTCGGGCTTTGTCGGGATTACGCGTGAGAACGTTAACTTGATGTCCGCTTTCTACTAGTACGGCAGAAAGGGCACGTCCGATTAAGCCCGTTCCGCCAGTGATAAGAATATTCATATTTTGTATCTTCTCAATAAATAGGGGTAAGCAAAAAGGAGGGGAGGCCTTTTAA
>JABGQT010000094.1 GCA_018648685.1 Anaerolineae bacterium | reverse complement strand
CATTTACATGCGGTTTTGAACGATCAAATGTTTCCTTTGCCATCTCTTTCTCCTTCTGAAAAAGACTTACCTAATAATTACTTTAATATATCTTCCATTACTTTAGCCGAAACCGGTGCGTAATGGTCAAATTCCATTGAAAAAACGCCACGCCCTTTTGTACCAGAGCGCAAATCCGTTGCATAGCCGAACATCTCGCCTAAGGGAACCATAGCTCGTACAGCTTGGGCATTACCAGGACGCATTTCCATGCCTCCGATATTGCCTCGACGGCTATTAAGTTGTCCCATAACATCACCAAGATATTCCTCAGGGACGACAACTTCCACTTTCATCATCGGCTCAAGCAAAATCGGCTTACCTTTACGAATACCTTCACGGAAACCCATAGAGCCAGCCGTTTTAAATGCCATTTCACTTGAGTCAACTTCGTGGAAAGAGCCGTCTATCAGCGTTACCTTTACATCAGTAACCGGGTAACCCGCTAAAACACCACTATCCGCTGCATCCATAACACCCTTTCGAACAGCAGGGATGTACTCACGAGGGATAGAGCCACCAACGATCTTATCGTCAAATACTATGCCACTACCTCGCTCACCAGGTTCTAACAGAAAAACAACGTGAGCATACTGTCCATGACCACCACTTTGTTTCACATGGCGATAATCCATTTTTTCGACAGTACGGGTAATAGACTCATGATAAGCAACACGCGGACGACCAATATTTGCCTGAACTTTAAATTCACGCAACATACGGTTAACCAACACGTCAAGATGTAACTCACCCATTCCAGAAATAATGGTCTGACCAGTGTTTTCGTCTTTGCGAACACGGAAAGTCGGGTCTTCCTCTGAGAGTTTATGTAAAGCCTTCCCCATCTTTTCCTGATCTGCTTGTGTTTTTGGCTCAATTGCCACAGAAATCACAGGATCAGGGAAAGTGATATTTTCAAGTACTATTTTTTTATTGTCACAAAGCGTATCGCCGGTAAAAGTATTCTTTAATCCGAGTACAGCAGCAATATCACCTGCGCGCACTTCTTCTACATCTTCACGACGGTCAGCATACATACGAATCAAACGTCCAATTCGCTCACGCTTTCCTTTTGTCGTATTCGTAAGCGTCTGCCCTTGTTTCAACACCCCTGAATAAACACGGAAATAAGCCAAACGTCCAACGTAAGGATCTGTCACAATTTTGAAGATAAGCGCACTCAAAGGAGCATCATCTTCCGCTGGTAAAGTGATTACTTCAGCCTCATCATCAGGTGAAATACCTTCAACAGCAGGAATATCCTCAGGAGATGGCAAATAATCGATAATTGCATCAAGAAGAGGTTGCACACCCTTGTTTTTTAGTGCAGTACCACAAAAAGCAGGCGTTGCTTCATTTGCAATAACTGCCTTACGAAGCGCAGCCTTAAGTTCTGGGATGCTGATCTCTTCACCTTCAAGATACTTCATGGTGAGATCTTCATCCAATTCTGCAACTCTTTCGATGAGTGTTTCGCGCTTGCTTTCAACTTGCTCACGCATCTCAGACGGAATTTCGACGACTTTCGGTTTTGCACCTAACTCATCATCAAAAACAGTCGCCGTCATCTCAAGAAGATCAACTACACCTACAAAATCTGCTTCATCACCAATAGGAACCTGCAAGGGAATTGGATTTGCCCCCAAACGCCGTTTAACCATGTCGAGTGTGCGATCAAAAGATGCGCCGACTCGATCCATTTTATTAATAAAGCAAAGACGCGGTACGCCATAGCGATCAGCTTGCCGCCATACTGTTTCACTTTGTGGTTCTACACCTTGAACAGCATCAAAGATAATGACACCACCATCAAGTACGCGCAAAGAACGCTGTACTTCGGCAGTAAAGTCAATATGTCCTGGTGTATCAATGATGTTAACCTGATAGCCTTTCCACTCTGCGGAAACGGCTGCCGAAACAATTGTGATACCCCGCTCACGTTCTTGATCCATCCAGTCTGTGATGGTTGTACCATCATCTACGGAACCAATACGGTGTGTTTTACCTGTATAAAACAGAATTCTTTCTGTTACTGTTGTTTTACCAGCATCAATATGGGCAATTACACCGATATTACGATACTGCTCCAGAGGATAAGCGCGTGCCATTTTCTATATCTACCCAATTACCTTATCTACTGTAATGAGAGAAGGCACGATTTGCCTCTGCCATCTTATGAGTCTCATCGCGCTTACGAATAGCAGCGCCAGTCTCATTATATGCATCCAACAATTCAGCTGCAAGATTTTCAGCGAAGGCTTTGCCTTTGCGTGCACGAGCAGCACCTAAAAGCCAACGAATTGCCAAGGCAAGACGGCGCTCAGGAGTAACTTCCATAGGAACCTGATAGGTTGCACCACCTACACGGCGCGGACGTACTTCTACACGCGGTGAAGCTTTAGCAAGCGCAACTTCAAAGACCTCGAGAGAATCTTTTCCTGTGCGTTCGCCAAGAAGATCCATTGTGTCATAAACCAATTTTGTTGCGGTGCTTTTCTTGCCACGCTTCAAAACATGATGAATAACAGTTTGCACAAGCAAACTGTTATATCGCAAATCTGGGGAAACTTTTCGTCTTACTGCTTTAGATCGTCGCATGACAATACTCCATTACTTTTTATAACTATTTCGGTCGCTTGGAACCGTATTTTGAACGACCTTGCTTGCGATCGCCAACGCCGGTTGTATCCAAAGAACCACGTACAATATGATAGCGAACGCCAGGTAAATCTTTTACTCTGCCGCCACGCACCAAAACAACCGAGTGCTCCTGCAACTGATGCCCTTCACCAGGGATATACGCTGTTACTTCGAGACCATTCGTTAAACGAACACGAGCGATCTTACGCAAAGCGGAGTTAGGTTTCTTAGGCGTCATAGTTCTTACCACAGTACAAACGCCACGTTTTTGTGGCGCACCTTGTGGCTGACGAACACGACGTTGTTTCATCGAGTTATAGGTATAAAGCAAAGCAGGAGCTGTGCTTTTTGCTTTCTTACTGCGACGACCCTTACGGACCAGTTGATTAATTGTGGGCACACTCGCCTCCAAATACAATACTTCTAGTTCAAATATAATTTTTGCCAACAAATGAGACCATCAAAACAAGAATGATGGCCTCATCTTCTACAAGCGAAAAGATATTCGCGTCATTTCAGGCAACGAAAAAGGATTTTATCACGCGCTACCTGTACCGTCAAGATATTTTGTTTACTAATTATTCAAAGGTTTGCCAATAGACATTAATCCTGTCCCTAACTTGGGAGGGCGCACCTTGGCTTCATCTTTACCAAACTTCACAGAGTCACCTGTTTCATCAATTGCCTCTACGGACAAACCAAGGCTTTGAAGCTCTTTGACCAACACACGGAATGATGCTGGTAAACCAGGGTCTTCCATTGGCTCACCTTTAACAATTGCCTCATAAGTGTTCACACGCCCAATAACATCATCGGATTTGACTGTGAGCATTTCCTGTAAAATATGGGCTGCGCCATAAGCTTCCAAAGCCCAAACTTCCATTTCACCAAACCGCTGGCCACCAAACTGGGCTTTACCGCCCAAAGGTTGTTGTGTAACAAGACTGTAAGGGCCTGTGGAGCGAGCGTGAACTTTATCTTCAACCAAGTGATGAAGCTTAAGCACTGTCATCACACCAACTGTGACAGGTTGATCATATCGCTTTCCGGTTTTTCCATCTCGAAGAACTTGTTTTCCCAGAGTTGGGATCGGGATGCCAGTTTGATGCATGATCTCTTGTGCCTTCTTGTCAAGATTTTCATCAGCAAGATCATGAGTATAGCCTTGTATTTTGAGCCATAAACGCTGACAGGCATTAACCGCATTATGGTCCCGGTCAGAAGTTCTATGAAAATCTTCAACACCCTCTGGACGGAAAATTGTTTCAGGATCAAAATCACGATCACGCAGCCACTCATTTGCGACTGCATTACGTGCATATGTTTCATCTGTCACGATTTTGAAAACATCGTAATCTCGTTCGCCAAGCCAGCCTTCAAGATATAGACGACGTACTTCATCATCGTCTTCGATCATTTCAGGGGAGTATTCTTGCTCGTTGAGCCAGGCCCATGCTGAGGCTGCTGTTTCATGCCAAGCTTGATCAATTAACCATGCGCGAGCAAGATCGGCTTCGATTTCAAATTCGGTGGCGCCATCAAATACGGGGACAACAGCTCGGTAGCCCATCCGTTTGGCTGCCCATCCCATGTGAACTTCAAGTACTTGCCCGATATTCATACGAGCAGGAACACCAAGCGGATTCAAGATAATGTCAACGGGTGTACCATCTTCGAGGAAGGGCATATCTTCAACCGGAACAATGCGTGAGACCACACCTTTGTTCCCATGACGCCCAGCCATTTTATCTCCGGCAGTGATCTTGCGGCGTTGCGCCACAGAAACACGTACCATTGTATCCACACCAGCTTTGAGATCAGAATTCTCAGCACGCGTGAAAACTTTTACGTCTACAACTTTACCGCGTGCGCCATGAGGCATACGCAGAGAGGTGTCTTTTACATCCCGTGATTTTTCACCAAAGATAGCGCGAAGCAAACGTTCTTCTGGGGTAAGTTCTTTTTCACCTTTTGGCGTGATCTTGCCGACCAAAATATCGTTTGGCTCAACTTCTGCCCCAATACGGACGATACCGTTCTCATCAAGGTCCTTGAGCGCATCTTCACCGACATTAGGAATGTCTCGTGTAATTTCTTCTGCGCCTAATTTTGTGTCACGAGCTTCAAGCTCATGTTTTTCAACGTGAACAGAAGTAAAGCGATCATCCTGCACCATGCGCTCGGAAACCAGAATAGCATCTTCAAAGTTACCACCTTCCCATGAAAGGAAAGCGACTACTGCATTTTGTCCAAGCGCTAATTCACCAGCATCTGTAGATGATGAGTCGGCAATAATATCGCCTTTTTCAACGATCTGTCCTTTTGTTACAGAAGGACGCTGGTCAACACAGGTGCTTTGATTTGAGCGTTGATATTTGCGCAATGGATAATTGCGTACCTTGCCATCATTTTCTCGAATAACAACTTGACTGCCTGTAACAGAGGTGATCTCGCCTTCTTTTTCGGCGACAATCACTTGTCCTGAATCAAAGGCTGCGCTGAATTCCATACCAGTTGAAACCAAGGGAATTTCAGGGCGTAACAAAGGAACGGCTTGCGCCATCATGTTTGAACCCATAAGCGCGCGGTTCGCATCATCATGCTCGAGGAAAGGAATTAATGCTGCACTGATACCAACAATCTGATGAGGCGCAACATCCATATAATCTACGCCTTCAGGGCGAGAAAAGAGGAAGCCAGAGTGATCACGGCAAGAAACGCGTGTGCGAACAAACTCATTATTTGTATCCAACGGCGCGTTTGCTTGCCCAATAATAAATCTATCTTCGTCATCTGCAGAAAGATATTCGATTACTTCTGAAGAAACAAAAGGAACAATATCAATCTCTCGTTTAAACTTCTTGATTTTCTTGAGCATCTCAGCTGTGATACGCTCACCGTCTTCAAAAAGAACTTCGTCTTTAGAATTTAACAAATCACCACGCAATGCACGTCCTTCAAGAGCAGGGTCGCTGCTTGGTAAAGTTTTGATCAGCTTACGATAGGGCGTTTCAATAAAACCATATTCATTGACACGGGCAAAGGATGCCAAGCGCCCGATCAGACCAATATTTGGACCTTCAGGGGTTTCAATGGGACAAATTCGCCCATAGTGTGAGTGATGAACATCACGCACATCAAAGCCAGCACGCTCACGGCGAAGACCACCTGGTCCTAAAGCCGAGAGCGTACGTTTATGACGCAACTCTGACAGCGGATTGGTCTGATCCATAAATTGAGATAATTGGCTGGAGCCAAAGAATTCTCGCAGTGACGCCGTCACGGGGCGAATATTGACCAAAGACATCGGGGAGAGTTGATCTTGATCGCGGATGGACATACGCTCTTTAATCACACGCTCCATACGTCGCAAACCAACACGCAATTTATTCTGGATAAGCTCGCCAACGGTTTTAATACGGCGATTGCCAAGATGATCGATATCATCTTTTTTCTCAATACCGTTATTGATCAAGATCATACGGCGCACCAAACGGATAAAATCCATTTTGGTGATGTTGCGGTGAGCAATGGGAACATCTACGCCCAATTTTTGATTCAGCTTGTAGCGACCCACACGCTCAAGGTCATAGTGTCGTTGATCAAAAAGTTGCTCTTCGAGGAAGTTTCGTGCGTTTTCAAGCGTCGCCGGGTCACCTGGGCGCATCTTTTTGAAGAACTCGATCAATGCTGCTTCCGCGATGGTCAGCTTGCTATCGGGATCCCAATCTGGTTCTTGATTGAGCGTGGATGCGATATACATACGTTCGGTATTGGTATCTACATCTGAGAAGAGGGATAAAATCTCTTCATCTGAACCAGTTTTGAGCGGAGAATCAGGACGTCCATCATCAACCGCAGCTAATGCACGCAAAAAGACCGTGACGGGCACAGTGCGCTTGCGATTGAATTTCAGAATCATATAATCGCTTTTGCGGGTTTCGAATTCTATCCAGGCTCCACGATCAGGGATCAATTTGGCGGTAGCAAGTAAACGTCCAGTAGCGCGATCGGGATTTGATTCGAAATAAACACCCGGGGAGCGGATCAATTGCGAAACAACTACACGTTCTGTACCATTAATGACGAATGTCCCCTTATTGGTCATTTCAGGAAAATCGCCCACAAAAATTTCTTGTTTGATCGGCTCAGGGACATCTTTCCCTGCCAGAAGAACAGAAACATAAAGGGGGCTGGCGTAGGTTAAATCACGCTCTACGCATTCAGCAATGTTATATTTAGGCTCATCAAATCGATATTCTAATCCCCATTCTCTTGCCTCAGCACTATCGCTGGGGAAATACAATTGCATTTTTTCGTTATAGGACTGAATGGGCGAAATCTCTCTAAAGAGACTCTCTAAACCTTCTCGTTTAAGGTTTTTGAAGGAATCAATTTGAACTTCAATAAGGTTGGGAAGATCAAGCGTGACAGGAATACGCGCGTAACTTTTTTTAGGCAATGCAG
>JABGQT010000097.1 GCA_018648685.1 Anaerolineae bacterium | reverse complement strand
AGTGATCTCCCTTCTCTGGTTTGGATTTTCTCAATTCGGTTTACTCTTGCACGGACTAGCATCTTGGCGCAAAGAAGATGCCCAACTCCCTACAGATGGAGACGATGAGCCTGAAGAACTTGAAGCATAATCGCCCTTAGGCTTATTTATCACCCAGCTCACCCAATTATCATGAAACAGACCAGATTTTTCTGCCAGGATCTACCATCAACCCCAACGCCAGACATTGGGAAAATCCTTATAACTGGCGCTACTGGCTATGTTGGAGGCAGACTTATTCCGGAGCTAATTCACAGAGGCTATAAGGTCAGGATAATGGTTCGGGCATTCTCTCCCGTATACAAAGAGCGATGGCCTAATGCTGAAATAGTTGTCGCTGATGTGCAGGATGAAGATGCGCTCAGAAAAGCATTAGACGATATTCATACAGCCTATTATCTGATCCACTCAATGCTGTTAGGGGAAAAGAGCTTTTCATCAGCAGATAAAATAGCCGCAAAAAATTTTGCTGCTATTGCTAAAGAAAAGGATATCAAGAGAATTATCTATCTTGGGGGTCTTGGCGACACACACAGCTTGCTTTCCCCTCATCTTCAAAGCAGAATGGAAGTGGCCAACGAGCTGCAACAAAGCGGAGTGCCTGTAACTATTCTTCGAGCTGCCGTTATCATTGGTTCTGGGAGCGCGTCGTATGAGATCATCAAGAATCTTGTAAAAAACTTACCCTTTCTCTTGATCCCTCACTGGGCAAAAAACAAGTGCGAACCAATTGGCATCCGAGATGTCATCAAATATCTTGTTGGTGTTTTAGAAAAACCAGAAATATCTGGACAATCTTTTGATATCGGAGGAGGTGAGATATTAACTTATGAAAGTATGCTTAAGAAGCTTGCCGAGATATTTGGAAAGAAAATAGTTTTTATTCCCACGCCAATTTCCAACATCAGGTTTCTCGCTTATATTGCCAACTTTATTACCCCTGTCCCCTCGCCGATTATCAGATCCCTTTTGGAAGGTCTCAAAAACGAAGTGGTTTGTAAAAACACTGCCCTATCAGAGATTTTGCCTTTTAAAACATTGGTTTATAAAACCACTGTCTTGAGAGCAATGTCGCGGGAAGAGCAAGATAAAGTTCACACCAGATGGTCTGATGCCTATCCACCAGCTCACGAACTTTCACTAAAACTTCATGAGCTTGAAGAAGCTCCGCAATATACAAGTTCTTATTTTCTTTATACAGAAAAAGACCCATCACTCCTCTTTCGTGACATCTGCAAAGTAGGAGGTGATGAAGGGTGGTTCAATAGCAATTGGATGTGGCAACTTAGAGGGTTAATAGACAAACTCCTTATGGGTGTAGGCACAGCCCGCGGGAGAAGAAACGCATCAATCTTGGAGATAAATGATGTTCTGGATTTCTGGAGAGTTGAAGACCTGAAACGCAACAAATTATTACTGCTTAGGGCTGAAATGAAACTCCCCGGTAAAGCATGGCTGGAATTTAAAATCGAAAAAGAGAAGGCTGGGAATAATCTACATATTAAAGCTTATTATCAAACGCATAGTTTTTTCGGGAAAATTTATTGGTATATTTTCCTCCCTTTCCATGATTATATTTTCAATGATCTCATCAAACAAATAGCAAAAAAATAATCAAAGATAAACGCCTGTGATTGTATCAGCAAAAAGAGAGTCTCTGGTCATATGACCAAAGACTCTCTTTTTATTTTTTCTAATTTATTGCCTTCGCAAACTCTGCTTCAAAGTCTGCGGCGGAAACTGCACCAAACCAGGTTTTGAGAGGGGTTCCATTTCCATCAACAAGAACAAACATAGGCTGATAGCGGAATTCAAACTCTTTCATTAAAGCAGCGTTGCTGGAGTCATCAATGTCTAAATAAGCGAAATCGACCTGACCGAAATACTGTGATTCTAGCCCATGCACGACGGGCGCCATAGAACGGCAGGTCCCTCACCAAAAGGCAAAGAATTCAATGAGCTGCGGCTTCCCGCTGGCAATATTTACCGTTGCCGGGTCCGTAGCATGAAGGTCGTTTCCGCGCGCCGTTGCAACAGCAACAGGCTCTTCAACTGGAGCTTCTGTCTCGGTAGGGGCTGCTGCCGGTGCTTCTGCTACAGTCGCTTCCGGCGCCGGGGGAGCTTCCTCCTGCGAATTTTCAACGGGGGCAACTTCTGGAGCAGCATCTGGTGGGGTTTCGGGAGCAGGTGTTGCTGGGGTACAAGCCGAAAGTATGAAAACGATCAGCAAACCCAAAGATAAGAGCGTTTTTCGGTTCAAATTTTTCTCCTTTTTACATATGCATTCGTATTATCAAACAATATTGAGATAACATTCACCTACTTTATCTTACTAAATATTATCACTCTTTTATCGAGATTGTAGATAATTATCTACATTTAATAAAATCGTAATATCTAAAAAATTCTTCACCTTTTTCGCGTAAGCTTTATAATCTATAAGCTATAAGAATTCTCTAATACGAAAACAAGGAACCAGAAAATGAAAAAACTTCAAGCATTTTGGAACTCTAGCACACAAAACAAAATTATTACCTTTGCCCTTCTTTTCTTGACTCTACTCTGCATATTAGCAATTTGCATTGTCGTTGGGATATCCGGCTTCATCCTCTTCGGGGATTCTTCTCCTACCTCTCTAACAAGAATAATGCTTAGCTAAGAAAAGTAGGGCTGAAAAACGAATGCATCCCCCTTCCCTTACAAGAGGAAGGGGATTATTATTTATGTATGGATGAAAAAAATATCGTTCCTCGTATTGGCACTTTTTTTATCGTGATCGGTCTGGGGGCTATTTTACTTTTCATTATTTCTGATATTGCGAAAACAGTTTACTTCGACTATCTTTTTCTTGGCTTGCTGCTCTCAGGATTCGGCATTTATTTACGCCGAAATGCCGAGAAACCTCCGCCAAGTGGACGCTTTGCGGGGTGGCGCAAAATGAGACGCAAAGAAAAACAGGAAAAGAAAGAAGAAAAAAAGAAAGAATAAGAAAATCCACACTTAATCAAAGGACACAATGAGCAAATTAATTCCTCTCTCTGAAGCGGTTTCAAAATATATACAAGATGGTGACAGCCTTTACGCCGCCGGATTCACTCACTTAATTCCTTTTGCGGCAGGACATGAAATTATTCGCCAACGCAAACGTGACCTCGTGCTTGCTCGAGCTACCCCAGATCTGATCTACGACCAGATAGTAGCCGCGGGATGCGCCAAAAAGGTTGTTTTTTCCTATATGGGCAATCCTGGCGTTGGCTCCTTGCGCATTGTACGCGGCGCAATTGAACGCGGCGAAATCGAATGGGAAGAATATTCTCATTTTGGAATGATCTCTTGCCTCCAGGCCGGCGCAGCCGGCCTCCCCTTTATGCCCATCAATCCTACTGCCGCAACAAGCTTGGAGAAGGCAAATCCGCGCATTAAACGTGTCGCTGACCCATATTCTGGCAAAGAACTGATCGCCGTCCCTGCCTTAAACCCCGACGTAGCTATCGTCCATGTTCAACGTGCAGATATAAACGGAAACGCACATCTCTGGGGCATCGTTGGTGAGCAAAAAGAAGCCGCTTTTGCCGCCAAGAAAGTCATTCTGACGACCGAAGAGATCGTAGATGAAGAGATCATCCGCTCTGACCCAAATCGCACGCTTATCCCCGGATTCATTGTAGACGCAGTTTGTCATGTCCCCAAAGCTTGTCACCCTTCTTATGCACAAGGCTATTATGATCGAGACAATGCCTTTTATATGGGTTGGGATAAAGTCAGCAAAAGCGTAGAAAGTGTACAAGCATGGTTAGATGAATGGGTATATGGCACAAAAGACCACGAAGAATATTGGCAAAAACTTGGCGCAGAAAAACACAAAAACCTGGAAGTTGAAGCGCAATTCAGCGCGCCGATCAATTATGGGAAATATTAATCATCCATGAAGGCGTACGAAAAAGTATTAGCATTTTTTTCACCAAAGGGCAAAACATGAGCAGAAAACCCAATGGCTAAGAAAAAAAAGCCTCTTATTGGGGTTGTTGGCCCCTGTTCTTCAGGGAAATCAACTTTGGTAGCGGGGCTAAAAAAACGCGGGGTCAGCGTCAGGCAAATTGCACAGGAACACTCTTATGTCAAAGATATGTGGCAGCGTTTGTCCGACCCCGAACTTCTTGTTTTCCTAAATGTCTCTTATCCCATTGCGCAAGAGCGACGCAAACTTAGCTGGACAGCAGGCGAGTACGAAAAACAGACTCATCGCCTGCGACACGCGCGTCAGCACGCTGATCTTTATCTCGATACAGACAAATTAACACCCGAAGAAATACTCAAAAAAGTTTTATCTTTTATTGTGGAGGTCTATGATGAAACGCTCAATTAGCCTGCTTATTCTTTTTCTTTTTGCGCTCACATCCTGCCAAACTTCAACCCCATCAACGCAGGAAGAAGTGCCAGACATTCCTTTCCCGGATTGGGGTGATCGCAGCGCTCTTGAGAGCAGCTTGATACCGCTGTATCAAGATATTCTCGGCGAAATGCCCGATGCCACTATTTATCACCTCGACCTGAACATCAACGAAGACCTGATCCACATCTCCGGCCAGGAAGAAGTTCGCTATACCAATCAGGAAAGTATTGCGTTGGATGAAATTTATTTCCATCTCATGCCCAATTACCTTGGCGAGGAGATGAAAATCTCCGCAGTGCAAGTTAGCGGGGCAGATGTAGACTATTCGCTCGAAAAGCAAAAAACCGTGCTGCACATCCCGCTCGAAACTCCCTTGGGCATTGGCAAAAGCCTTATCGTCAAAATTGATTTTCAGACTACTGTCCCCATTGAACTCGAAACCAACTACGGGATATTGGCATCCACCGAGGGCATTTTATCCTTAGCACATGCCTACCCGATGATCGCTGTATATGATGATGAGGGCTGGAATATTGACATCCCCTCTGCGCAGGGAGATGTAACTTATCTGGATATGAGTTTCTATTTGGTGAGGGTTAACGCACCCAAAGACCTTGTGCTCGTAGCGTCTGGAAACGAGATCACGCATCAATCCACGAACGAACGTCAAGTCGCTCTTTATGCTGCTGCACCTGCCAGAGACTTTTACTTGGCTGCGAGCGAGGGCTATGTCCACATCCAAGAAGATTTTGGTGATTATGTGATCAACAGTTATGCGCCTGCTGACCTAGAGAAAGGCGCACAAATGGCGATGGATGCTGCGGCGGCATCTATTGATCTCTTTAGCAAGAAATTTGCGCCCTACCCTTACACAGAATTTGATATTGTCTCCACACCCACGCTCGCGCTGGGTATTGAATACCCGGGCATGACGGCGATCAATATAGACTTGTTCGATTTATCTGCAAATTTTGGCGGAACCCCTGCGAGCATTTATCTCGAATCGACGGTTGTTCACGAGGTTGGGCATCAGTGGTTTTATCATTTGGTGGGCAACGATCAGCTTGATGAACCCTGGTTGGACGAATCTCTGACGCAATATATCACCTGGCAATACTATCTTGATGAATATGGCTCAAATGGAGGAGCTGGTTTTGCTCAATCTCTGAACGGACGCTGGCAACGCGTTGACCACGCCGAGGTTCCATTGGGTTTGCCTGTGGGCGAGTACAGCGAAGGCGAATATAGCGCGATCATTTACGGGCGCGGGGCTTTCTTTTTTGAAGCTCTGGCAGAAGAAATGGGCGAGGAGGTATTTGACACTTTTCTTGCTGATTACACGCAAAGTCAAGCATGGGATATTGCCTCTACCGAAAGTTTGCGCGAGATTGCCGAAAAACATTGTGATTGCGATCTTGAAGATTTATATGCAACGTGGATTTACCCAGTAGAATAGGAAATCTGCCTCACCTTAGCCCTCTCTATGAGGTATAATCTCTCCGCCGCCAGCAGATTGGTGGTATTTTTATGAATTGGAGTAGAAGTTTATGATAAAAAATCAAAACACTCGTTTGCTTATCATTGCAATTCTGATCGCTTTTGCGCTCTGGATCGATCTAAGCGACACGCTCTTCCTTAGCAATCCAGTTAATGGAGCGGTGATTTACGAACGCAATGTCAAGCCACAATTAGGACTTGATCTGCGCGGTGGTTTGCAAGTTTTGCTTGAAGCCGATCTTCCTGAAGATGCAGATATTTCATCTGACTCAATGGAAGTTGCTCGCAGCGTTATTGAAAACCGCACCAATGCTTTGGGCGTTTCCGAAAATGTCGTTCAAATCGCCGGCGACCGCCGTATTGTTGGCGAGTTCCCCGGCTTGGAAGACACCGAAGGCGTGATCTCGGTTATCCAACAAACTGGTTTGCTTGAGTTTGTAGATGTTGGCGCTACCTTTCTTGAAGCCGGAACATTCATTGAAACCGACTATGGCCTTTCAGAAGAACCTGTTGTCGAAGAAGGTGCAGAAGCTCCCACCGTCTATCACACTGTGATGACAGGTGGTGCGCTCAAAGATGTTGGCGTTATTTCAGACAACTTTGGGGCAATGCAAATCGCATTTGAACTCACCGATGAAGGAAGCGATGTTTTTGCCGAGCACACTAGTGCAAATATAGGAATGAACCTTGCCATTGTTTTAGACAAGCAAGTCATTTCTGCTCCCCGCATTCAAAGCGCAATTACTGGCGGCAGTGGTGTAATCACGGGACAATTTGACAGCGAAAGTGCAAATGCCTTCGCCGTTCAATTGCGTTACGGTTCACTCCCCATCCCCCTCAAGATCGTTGAAAGCCGAATTATTGGCCCAACACTTGGTGAAGATTCCCTGCAACGCTCTTTGCAAGCTGGCGTGATCGGTATCATTATCGTCATTCTCTTTATGGCGATTTATTACCGTCTCCCCGGTATCGCAGCAGATATATCTATCATCTTCTACGCCATCCTCGCCTACGCCATTTTCAAATGGATCGGCGTCACCCTGACTCTCCCTGGTATCGCTGGTTTTATGCTTAGTACCGGTTCAGCCTTGGATGCGAATATTCTCGTCTTTGAACGTCTCAAAGAAGAGCTCCGCAAAGGTCGCTCTCTCAAACAAGCCTTCGATATGGCTTGGTCGCGTGCTTTGCCCTCCATCCGAGATTCAAATGCTGCCGTGCTAATTACCTCCATTATCCTCTTCTGGTTTGGGAGCGCATTCGGCGCAAGCATCGTCAAAGGTTTTGCTCTTACGCTTGCCCTGGGTGTTTTGATCTCCCTTTTCTCATCCCTCTATATCACTCGAACTTTGCTGGCAGTTGCCCTTGATAAGATCAAGGTCACCAACTTCCCGCGTTGGTTTGGTATCTAAAAGGAGCATACAATGAATTTACTTGGTAAACGCTACCTTTTCTTTGCTCTTTCGTTCATCGTCATCGTCCCCGGCCTGATCGTTCTCTTTACAGGTGGACTTCCTCTCTCCATCGATTTCACTGGCGGCAGCCTTCTTGAAGTTACTTTTGAAGGGGCTACCCCTCAACCTGCTGAAGTCCTTGCTGTTTATGAAGAAGCAAATATCAGAGACCCGCAAGTCCAAACCACCGAAACAGGCGGGGTCATCATCCGCTCAGAGTTTCTGGATAACGAAAAACGCGACGCTCTGCTAACATCCATGAACGCGGCATTCGGAGAAACCACCGTTCAACGCTTTGATAGCGTTGGCCCCAGCATCGGCGAGCAAGTTACATCCCGTGCTGCAATGGCCGTTGGTGTCTCTTCGCTGCTGGTCGTTCTCTTCATCGCCTGGTCTTTCCGTGGGATCAAAGGTGCGTATCGTTACGGTATCTCCGCCATTCTCGCCATGCTCCACGATGTTGCACTTATTTTCAGCGTCACAGCCCTTGGCGGCGTATTCTTTGGCTGGGAAATTGACTCCCTTTTCCTGACCGCGCTACTAACCGTGATCGGCTTCTCAATGCAAGACTCCATCGTTGTTTTTGATCGCATTCGTGAAAACTCCAGCGCCTTGCGCCGTCTCGATTACGAAACCCTCGTCAATCACTCCATTGTCCAAACCCTGCAACGCTCTATCAACACCCAGTTGATGACCGTCGAATTCTTGCTTCTCGCCCTTGCCTTCTTTGGCGGCGTGACCTTGCGTCAATTCGTCATCGTCCTGCTCGTTGGGCTAATGAGCGGAACTTATTCATCCATTTTCATTGCTGCTCCCGTCCTTGTAGTTTGGGAAAAGAAAGAATGGAAAAATTGGTTCGGCAGAAATAAAGCCACAGTCTAAAAAATACAGTAAAATGGCGCATCAAATGATGCGCCATTTTTTTATTTAACAAGGAGTACAGGATGAAACGAATATTATCTCTTCTCTTTGCGTTATCCACCTTAATTAGCGGATGCAACGCCCCAACATCATCCCCAGCGGAACCGACCGTGGCTCAACCTGCTCCCGTTACAGAAACATCCTCTCCGTCCCAGCAAGATACCGCTACAGAAACGCCCCCAACAGATTCCCCCACCCAAACACCTATGCCAAAAGAAATTTGGTATCCGCCCCTCGACAGCACCTTCTCATGGCAACTTGGCGACGAAATCAATACATCCTTCGACGTGGATATTTACGACGTAGATGCCTTTGAAACGGAAGCAAGCCTAATATCAAGTTTGCACTCGGAGGGGAAAAAAGTATTTTGCTATATTTCCGTTGGGAGCTGGGAAGATTGGCGACCAGATGCTGCCGATTTCCCATCCGAAATTATTGGCAAAGACTACGAAGGCTGGGCAGGCGAAAAATGGCTCGACATCCGAGAAGTCGAAAAACTCGCCCCCATTATGCGTGCGCGTCTGGATATGTGCGTTGAAAAAGGTTTCGATGGCATAGAGCCGGATAATATCAATCTGCACTGGACAGATACGGGATTCGATATCAGCTACGAAGAACAACTCGCCTACAACATATGGCTATCCGAAGAAGCGCACGCACGCGGACTTTCGATTGGATTAAAGAACAACGAAGATCAGGTTGATGACCTGCTCTCCTACTTCGATTGGGCGTTGACAGAAGATTGCTTTGTTGGCGAGTGGTGCCAGGAGATGCTTCCCTTTATTGAAGCAGGCAAGCCCGTTTTTGCAGCCGAATATACTGACGAGATTTCTATAGAAGACTTCATAGACGTTATTTGCCCCCCTGCTGCTGACCTTAGCTTTCATGTTTTTCTAAAAAATCGCAATCTGGATGAGTATAGAGCCGAGTGTCCATAGAAAAGTTGATGTGGAAAAATTGAAGTGTCAGGATGCTTTTGCGACGTGGCAATCTTATACATCAAAAACGAGATTGCTTCGGCGATATAGCTGCCTCGCAAAGTCACCATCGCTTATTGTTTTACAGCTATCGAAAAAAATTGTAGGAGAAACATGAAAATCTCATTCAAAAATGATTACTCTGAAGGCTGTCATCCTCGAGTGTTAGAGGCTCTGACAAAATCTAATTTTGATCAACAGGATGGCTATGGTCTAGACGATTTTTGCAAAAATGCTTCAAATATCATATTGCAAAAAACTCGTTCTCCCAAATCAAAAGTATATTTCGTAAGTGGTGGCACACAAGCCAATCTCGTTGTCGCCTCGGCTTTTTTGAGACCACACGAAAGCGTAATTTCTGCAAAGACGGGGCATATTTTCGACAATGAAACTGGCGCCATAGAAGCAACGGGACATAAGGTCAATTCCATAGAAACATTAAATGGAAAACTAACCCCCGATCATCTCCAAGAAGTGATTGATGCACATCCCATTAAGCCCCATCAGCTAAAACAAAAGATGGTCTACATTTCTAATTCCACCGAAATTGGAACAATTTACGCCAAGAAAGAATTGCAGGATTTGTGGGATTTTTGTAAATCAAAGGATCTATATTTATACATGGATGGCGCTAGACTCGGACAAGCTTTATCCGCTGAAAATAGTGACCTAAACTTAGAAGATGTTGCAAAATATACAGATGCTTTTTATTTGGGGGGCACAAAGAATGGGGCTTTGATCGGTGAGGCAATTGTCATTAATAATACAAAGCTACAAGAAGATTTTGAATATCATTTGAAGCAAAAAGGCGCGATGCTTTCAAAGGGCAGGCTTCTCGGTATCCAATTTCAGGAATTACTAAAAGATGATCTGTATTTCGAGCTTGCGGAATATGCTAACAGGCAAGCGATGAAAATAAAAGATGCATTTGAAGAAACAGGTTGCGATTGGTGGGCAGAAACATTTACCAATCAAATTTTTCCGATTTTAGAAAATAAAAAAATCGAAGAGTTACGCCAAAAGTTTGACTTTTATACCTGGAGAAGCGTCGATGAAAATCATTCAGCAGTTCGCATTATTACTTCCTGGGCGACCAAAGAAGAACACGTAAAAAACTTTATCAAAAAAATAAAGAAGCTCTGATCAATATGAGATTTCGCATCTGCGTTAGCCACTCTATAAGTACAGCAGAAAATGTGATTTTCGATGAATACAAAAAAATGTTTTTATAGCTTCTTGCCGCAAAATTATAAGAATATCTACTCGGTTTAGCTAAGGAGAAATATTATGCAGGGATATAAGCAAAAAGACACAATAGAATGCACCATAGGCGTAATTCATATTCCTGGTGGAATTCTCTTCTTTAAAAATCGAGACTTGAACCGAGATTATCTGCGAAATAGACTCACAGTATTTCAATCCACGCCGGAAGCCCATAGCCTAAAAGGTGCAAATCTCCAAACAATGGAATTAGAGGGCATCTCCATTGGCATAAACAAACATAGGGTCTGCGTAGCAAACACCCATGTTCTATCCAGCGAAGATGTAACTTACGATATTTTGTGCGAACGCATCTTGTCTCAGGTCAAAGAGAAAACGGACATCCCCAAAGTAACAAATGAATTCATGGGCGAGAACTCTGTTCAAGGAGGGCGAATTCTAATTGCGTCGCCGGAATGGACTTATTTGCTCGAGGTATATCAGAAAGAATTTCAACTTCAGGAAATTACAGGAAATATCGCGATAACAAATAACTTTAGCCTTATTGACCATCAAACAGAAAGACCAAAAATACGTGAGGAAAGCTCGCTGAAGCGCCTGGAAGTTGCCAGTTTAATGATAAAAGGAATCTCAAACATCGGTATGCTCAAGGGTATGCTCCGCTCACATCTGCCCGAGAAAGGTGAGTTGTCAATTTGCAACCACCAAGCCGAGGGCGGTGGAACAGAAAGCAGTCATATCATCCAAATACAAGGCGATTATGTCGGCTGGTCATCGCTGCTCGGACATCCTTGCGAAAATGATTATCAAACTACATTGTTATTTCAGTAACCCAAAACATGAATAAATTAGAGGTCATCACCCTATTCGACCAAGACCAAAGAAAAAACGTTGCGTATCCCGATTTGCGTCGGGAGGATGTGCCAAATTTGGTTCGGCATATAAATAAATCTGGTGCTGCTGAAGGCGCAATTACATATAGCCAATTAGATCAAAGCAATGTTGAAAATGCCATCTCAGAACAAGTCCGCTACTTTAAGAGTATCGGGCAAGATTTTGAGTGGAAAGTTTACGATTACGATAACCCGCCCGATCTAAAAGAAAGATTGCGGTCACATGGCTTTATCACCGAAGAGCCTGAAGCGCTGGTTGTGCTTGACCTGCAAAACGCCCCTGAGATTTTATGGCAGCCGCTCACGCAAGACGTGCAGAAAATTCTTGATCCGCAAAAGCTGAACGATGTCCAAATCATTGAAGAAAAAGTGTGGAGCGAAGATTCTTCATGGATGCAGCCCTATCTTGGGGACACCATCAGAGATCATCCTGAACAGATGAGTGTTTATGTCGCGTACAGCAATGGTGAGCCAGCAAGCGCTGCGTGGATCTATTTTCAGCCAAATAGTCTCTTTGCCAGCTTATGGGGAGGCTCTACTGTCCGCGAATTTCGTAAGCAAGGGCTTTATACTGCTCTTCTCGCAATCCGTGCACAAGAAGCCAAAGCCCGCGGCATAAAATATCTAACCGTGGATGCCAGCCCCATGAGCGAACCCATTCTAAAGAAGTTTGGTTTTAAAAGAATAGCTTACTCATATCCCTGCAAATGGAAATATAAGCCCTAATACGTTATCTAACTTCTTATTTGGCTTTGCCAACCTTGCGAGCGTTGGCGTGAGATAGAGACAGCCAAAAGGGATAACTCTCGCAAGGTTTTTGTGCAAGGAGAATATATTGAGTAAAATATTTGGCTACACACTAACCGGTATATTTGCGCTCATAATCGCCGCGGTTCCCATTGGCGGACTTTATACCTTAGGCAGGTCTATCTATTACACAGCCACTTATGAAAAGAGAACAGGCGTCGTTGAGATTTGTGCATCCAAAGTTTTCAGAGATAAGCATAGAACAAAATATGCTCCGGTTATTATTATGGAAGATGGCGCCAGAGTGACATCCATAACTTATGAAAGCAGAGAAGGTTGCTTTGGCAGAAATTATCTCTCCGACATTTCCCGCCACGAAAACTCAGCCGAGCATAGCTGGCATTTGGCAATCACGCTTTTGGCTCTCAAGGATATGATGCCTCCCGAGCTCAACATAGATCACGCCCTTCGCATCGCCCTTGCCCACGATGTCTGCGAAATCGGTCCCGGTGATGTATCCATCCACTCGCCTCTGCGTGCGCAAAAAGCAATTGAAGAAGAAGCCTATATGGCAGAATTTGCTGCAAAACATCAAGGTTTTGCGCTCCAAATACAAACCCTCTGGCAAGAATATGAAGAAAAGAATACGCTCGAAAGCCGCTGGGTCGAGGTTGTAGATCGTCTCCTGCCTTTTTTGCTAAATATCACCACAGAAGGGTTGGTTTGGCGAGAAGAAGGCATTGGCAAAAATCGCGTTCTCAAGATCAACACTCCCATCGCCAAAACCGCGCCAGACCTTTATGAATGGATCGTCAAAGAAGTTGAAAAAGCGGTAGAAAAAGGCTGGCTAAAAGATGAATAAAGGCAAGTCATGAAAGAATTTGAGTTCAACAAAGATGAATACCTGAAGCGTATAAACTATGCCGCTGATGTAGATGTTTCGATCACATGTCTGAAAACCATTCACCGCGCTCAGTTCTACACAATCCCTTTTGAGAATTTCGATATTTGCTTGGGTAAGGGAATCAACATCACGCCAGAAGCCATATTTCAAAAACTCGTCAACAAGAAACGTGGAGGCTACTGTTTTGAACTAAACGGTTTATTGCTTATGGCGCTAAAATCATTTGGCTTCAATGCGCGTGCACTGCTCGCCAGAGTCCACACAAGGGAAAAACCGAGCGGCAGAGGGCATCAGATTACCCTTATCACGCTCCAAGACAAGCAATGGATAGCAGACGTAGGCTTCGGCAGCGACACGCCGCGCACCCCTCTTCCGCTTGAAATCAATCAGCCAATATCGCAAAATGGACAAACGCTTCGGCTTATCAAGACCAAAGAATTCGGCTACATGCTCCAAAATCAAAAAGATAATGACTGGAAAGACCTTTACAGCTTTGATTTAGAATATGTTCACTTAGGCGATATTGAATACGGTAACCATTTCACATCCACGCATCATAGCTCATTCTTCACATCTTCTCGCGTGGCAGCGCTCCCCTTGGATAATGGGAAAATCACATTGCTCGATCACACATTGAAAAAAACCGTAAATGGCAGAGAAAGAGATATCGAACTCGCCGAAGACCAAAGCTATATTGATGCTCTGCAAACCCATTTCGGCATTGAGCTTGATGCAAGCTACGATGCGTTAAAATTACTAAATGAATAAAATTTCTCCACCTCTCCATACCGAACGCATTAAAGCCCCCGATGCCCTCCGCGGTCTCATCATCATCTTCATGGCGCTCGACCACGCCAACCACTTCATCGCCCAAAAACATTCATCCGGCGAATACTGGGGCGGGGATTTCCCAACATATCAGGATGCTTTCCCCTTCCTTGTTCGCTGGGTCACGCATCTCTCCGCGCCCGGCTTCTTTTTTCTGATGGGGATGGGCATGTGGATTTTCGCCCACTCACGCCAAAAACAAGGCTGGAGCAGATGGCAGGTCATCCGACATTTTGTCGTACGTGGTTTTGGCTTGATTGCGCTCCAATTTTTGATCGTCAATCCGGCTTGGCAGCTTTCCCCCGGCGGCTGGAACGTGGATGCCTACGTCGGCGTTCTCTTCGCCCTAGGCGGCACTATGATTCTTAGCACGATATTGCTCCTGCTACCGACGCATTATCTGATTCCATTGACGCTTATCTTTCTATTTAATAATGCTTTCCCTCTGCTTGATCCTGCTTCTTGGGGAGAAAACTTTGATAGTCTTCAACGGCTAACATTTATCCCCGGCGGAGATTTGAAGTTATGGGTCAATTATCCGATTTTTCCGTGGTTACCACTTGTCACCCTCGGCATGACCTTCGGACATTGGCTGCAAGAAAATAAAGAAAAAGTCTATCAGCGCGCCTTATGGATTGGCGCATCTTTTCTCCTGCTCTTCGTCATTACCCGCCCTCTCGGCAGCTTCTGGAATATCCGCCCACTCCCAATCAAAAATTGGATCGATTTTCTGAACGTCGTCAAATATCCTCCCAGCCTAACTTTCATTTTTATGACGATGGGCATCAACTTGCTCATCCTGTGGGCTTTCTCAAAATGGGAAAAGGCCCTAAATCCCCTCGTCGTCTTTGGCAAAGTTCCTTTATTCTTCTATATCACCCATCTCTATCTTTACGCAGCACTCGGTCATTTATTCACGCCACAGGGCACAAGCATTCTTAAAATGCTCCCTTTTTGGTTGCTTGGACTAACCATTCTATATCCGTTCTGTCTTTGGTATGCCTTAAAAATCAAAGAACCCTTGCGAAGGTTATTTTCGCCAAATCACCAGTCCAAATAATAAAGTAGTTTAGCTTTCGTAGGTTACGCTTCCAGCGTGACATTCTCCACTATTCTAAAAAATGCTCCAGCCGCCGTCCTCGGCGGCGTTTTTTTAGGATGGGTCATAGAAACACCAAGCAAAACAGCCCCTATTTTGATAGAATAACCCCACACAACACCCCGTCCATCTCAAACTGGAGTTTTCCATGACTAAACTCATCTACCAATCCGCAACCGAATTGGCGAAATCTATCCGCGAGAAGAAAGTTTCTTCCATCGAAGTTCTCGAAGCCTTTCTCGCGCAGATCGCCAAACACAACCCCGAACTCAACGCAATTATCACTTTTAATGAAGAGAACGCTCGCAAACGCGCCATCGAAGCTGATGAAGCTCTCGCAAAAGGCGAGAGTTGGGGTCCGCTGCACGGTGTACCCATCACCATAAAAGATGTTTACGAAACAGCCGGCTTGCGGACAACCAGCAGCTTCAAGCCCCTTGAGAACTATATCCCTGAAAAAGATGCAACGGTCGTCACTCGTATGAAGCAGGCCGGCGCGATTATTATAGGAAAAACCAATATGCCCATGCTAGCATTGGATATTCAGAGCGATAGCCCTTTATTTGGGCGAACAAATAATCCTTGGGACATCACCCGCACACCCGGCGGAAGCACAGGCGGCGGCGCAGCATCCATAGCAGCAGGATTTTCTCCATTGGAGATCGGCAGCGATATTGGCGGCTCGGTGCGCATCCCGGCTCATTTTTGCGGAATCTATTCGATCAAACCCACCGACCATCTCATCTCGCTTGCGGGACATATCCCCGAACCACCCGGCGCGCCACAAGGTGTACGTCACATGGGGATGCCCGGACCCTTAGCCCGCTCCATTGAAGATTTACGACTAGCACTAACGTTGCTCGCAGGTCCCGATGGTCGCCGTTGGGAAGCGCCACCCATACCGCTCACACCTGCAAAAGATAAGCCGCTCAAAGAATATCGCATCGCCTGGACAGATCGCTTTGGCAGCGTAAGGGCAGCTCAAGACACTCAAGCTGCGCTCAAAAAATTGGCAGAAGAACTAAAAGATGCAGGCTGTCATGTGGAGAAAGTTTCCCCACCAGACTTCGACTTTGAATTAGCCTGGCAGGTTTACGGCGAAATTGCAGGAGCCGAAGTCGGCTCAGGGATGGATGCTATTGCTCGTTTGCTGACAAGGCTACAGTTCTTTATGACGAAAGACCCCACCCCCATAAAAAAAGGCTACTTGAACGGACTTCGCCTAAAAATGACACGCTATGTAAAAGCCCTAACACAGCGAGATAAGCTCATCGCTCAACTCGAAAACTTCCTCTCCCAGTGGGATGCCTGGCTCTGCCCAGTAACTGTTGGTTCCGCTTTTAGGCATTGCAAAATGGGAGAGCCTGTCATCATAGACAAGCAAAAGACTCCCTATTTCACGGCAAATATGAGTTTTACAAGCATTTTCAATATGACAGGTAATCCAGTTGTCGTTTTACCGATGAGCCAATCCAAAGAGGGTTTGCCGATTGGAGTTCAGGTTGTTGGTCAGCGATGGGATGACATGGCACTCCTTGCTACGGCGGAAAAACTCAGCGAAATAACTGGCGACTTCCAAGCACCCCCAAATTTCTAAGCGCGGGATACAGATAGTGAATTCAACACACCTATTTTTAGAAAAAAATGGGTTGCCATCTCAGACAACCCATTTTCTATCACTCAACACTCTCATATTTTAGCGAAAAGTTTCCAAGGTTCTTGTATTATCAACAACCCTTTCCGCCAAAAGCTCCGCTACAAAGCGATGGAAAGCAGAGGCAACTTCTGGGTCTTCCATTTCCATCGTTCTCATTGTTTCTCCATACAGACAAAAGATGACACTTGGTTCATCTACGACAACAGAAGCCGTAGCATCGGTGTCAAGATACATCCCCAATTCGCCAATCACAGTACCCTCTCTTGCTGTCCGAATACGCACTTTTTCTCCATCAGGTAACTCAAGCCAGACAGTTACCTGCCCGGCTTCGATAAAGAATAACCCCTTCGGAGAGTCTCCCTGACGAATGAGCTGATACCCTTCATCAACTTCGATATCTTCAAAATATTTCATCAGTGAATGCACAGAAATTCTCTCTGGCAAAGACTCTTCGAGTTGTTTTAAAAGCGTCTTCGGCTGTGCAGCTAAACCAACACTCTCAAAGGTTTCGATCATCTGATCTTCACACCAGGCAACACCCCGATCAAGGTCAGGAAAAATCCGCCAGATTGTATTCTCCCCACCCTGAAAAACAGCCTCATCCAATTTCTTTCGGATTTCAGATGATAAATTTGTGAATACAAAAAAGACATTCTTTGTCTTTGCCAATTGCTTCATTTTCGCAAAACTCATGGCAGCCGAAGAGTCGAGTCCGGTCACCAGACGAAAATCGATTAAGATATATCGTGCAGACAACTCCGGTGCATCAATTTGCCCGCGCACTTCCTCAAGTAGTTTATTTGACAAGCCGAAAAAGATATAGCCCTGAAGTTCTAAAATATGCAGCCAATGCCCTTTCGTACGGATGAGTTGATGATAAAGGCGAGGCCGCTCCACATTGCTTTTATAAGTCGAACCCGACATCGTGTGTCGAACGACATTGACTTGGCTGTAATTAATGACAAACAAGATCGTAGCTGTAATAAGTCCAACAGCAACCCCTTCCAGAAATCCAACGCTACCAATCACGCCCAAAATAAGCAGGACAATAGCATAATCTGCTTTTGAGAACTTTGACCAACCATCATATAGCCACTTGGTCAAAAAGGATAAACCAACATACATATTCAAACCGCCAACGATCGGCTTCGGAAAATAAGATAGCATAGAACTACCCAAAAGAAGAGCGACGGCACAAAAAGCTGCGGATACCAACCCCACAACCCGGCTATTTGCTCCCATTTTATGTCCCAAAACCGTCATGCTCGGTGCAGGATACCCCGGTAAACCGCCACCAAGACCGGAAATGAGATTCGCCAACCCTGTCACCTTCAACTCTCGATTCAGGTCCATGTCTTGCTCAACAGCCAGTTCAATCCCGGTGACCTGAAGCAAGGTTGCAACTGCACTTAGTCCTAAAATTGTAGCGCCATTCCCTGCAAGCGAGAGAATCGACTTCCAGTCAGCTTCAGTGATCGCTGTAATCGTTAATAATTTCCAACCTCCACCTTCCGGGAAGGGCCCCAGCAACCAGCCTCGGGCACCAGCTTCAGCAACGGACATACCTGTAACCCACAGCACCAAATAAAAGATGAAAACCGCTAAAACCAGCATTCCCGGCATAATCAAAAAGTGCTTATAACGGCGTGTAATTACTAGTAAAAGCACGGCAAAAAGCGCTCCTGCCAACCACCTGACCAACAATTCCGGTTGTAGCAAACGAGGAATGTGCACAAAGCTAAAGCGCACCCCGGTTAGAATTCCAATAGAGCCACGAACCAACAATAATCCGATCCCCGCAAGGAAGCCACCAACAACCGGATAAGGTAAAAAACGGATCAAATTCCCCATTTTGAATTGTCCAAGCACGAGAAATATTATCCCCGTTGTGATCGAGGTGAGCCCGATCATTGCGACAATGGTCAGGAAGATTTCTTGTGGAGGGACTTTGCCCGCAAGAATACCTGCGATCGTGGCGCCACTGATCCCAAGGATGGCAGCTGGACTGCTACGAGGACCAGAGATCGTGCCCGGAAATGAACTCAACAGTGTGCTTACAACACCAATAACAACAACACTAAATAAGCCCAGGCTGATACCAGCCGAAAGATAATCAGACAAATCGCCTGTAAAGATCAAAGCAGCAAAGGATATTGTCAGGTTAACTGCAATCACTCCGATAATTAATCCCGCCACAAAATTTACCAATAGACGCCTTGGCTCAAGTTCACGCACTATACGATCGTAGAAACTATTTATTTCTCTGAATGCAACAGATCGTTGTGTCATATTGCTCCCTCCCAAGAAAAAGCTTTTGAAAATCAGCGATTCTATTTCGAACCTCTCCCAATCATTTCTTTCTTTTTATCATACACTAAAAAATCGTTTTTTATAGAATAATTTCCATGAAAATCAAAAACTTCAGGCTATAATGCTGCAAGGTTTATGATGAATATTTTTTCTACATCCCCACCACCCAAAATTGCTGTGATTGGCGCGGGACCAGCCGGTCTTATGGCAGCCGAAACTCTGGCGAATAATGGTATTCTAGTCAACATTTACGATGCCATGCCCTCTGCCGGGCGAAAATTCCTTCTTGCAGGTAAGAGCGGGTTGAATTTAACCCATTCTGAACCTTACGAGAAATTTATCTCCCGCTATGGAGATAACGCGCAATGGATAAAACCCTATCTCGACAACTTCCCGCCAAAAGCCTTCCAAAAATGGTCGCACAAGCTCGGCATCGAGACTTTTGTCGGCTCGTCTGGTAAAGTCTTCCCTGAGGGGATGAGCGCCCTCCCCATGCTAAATGCGTGGCTGAAGCGTTTACGTGAACAAGGTGTAAACTTCCATTTTCGACATCGTTGGTTGGGTTGGGATGAGAAAAATAATCTTCGTTTCAACACTGCTCAGGGCGAGGTTTTAGCGGCAGCAGACGGAGTTATACTCGCGCTCGGAGGCGGTAGCAGGCCCAAAACAGGGTCGAACGCGGCGTGGATTCCCATTTTAGAAGAGCGCGGCATCCAGATCGCCCCGCTAAAAGCATCCAACTGCGGTTTCGACATCCAATGGACAGATTTTCTGAAAGAGCGTTTTGCCGGGCATCCCATCAAATCTATTCGGCTTTCTTTTGGCGGCAAATCACAGCGCGGCGAATTCGTCATCAGCGAAAATAGCATCGAAGGCTCGCTGGTCTACGCCTTTTCTGCCACGCTGCGGGATGAAATTGAAAAGAACGGCAGCGCCACAATTCAACTCGATTTGATGCCCGACTGGACAGAAGAAAAATTACGAAAGGCACTCTCGGCAACACGTGGATCTCGGAGTATGGGGACTTTTCTTAAGAAACGGATCGGCTTATCTGGCGCAAAAGCGGCGCTGCTCTGGGAAGTTTTGCCGCGCGAAAACACCCCCGATTTAGGCTTGGTCGGCGCGACCCTGAAATCGCTCGAACTCAAACTGATTGCGCCACGCCCCCTCGAAGAAGCGATCAGCAGCGCAGGTGGTATCCGCCTAAACGAGCTGGATGAAAACCTGATGCTGCATAAATTGCCCGGGGTCTTCTGCGCCGGAGAAATGCTAGATTGGGAAGCTCCGACCGGCGGATATTTGCTAACAGCCTGCTTCGCAACAGGACGCGCGGCCGGAAAAGGCGCGCTAAGGCGGCTTTCAAGGAGACAAATATGACAGAACACGAAGCCCTCCTCGACAAAATGTTGGGAGTTTTGCGCGAACGTTACGGTACGCGCATAGATGATTTTCTTTTTCCCCCACCCATCTTCAAATTAATGCAGGGTGAATTGCTCGAAATTGATCTTGAAAATGGCGTGCTCGTAGCCCGTTTCCCTATTCTGGACAGCTACCTAAACCCCTACCGCACCATGCAAGGCGGAATGCTCGCCACAGCCGCCGACAACACCATTGGTCCACTCAGCGTACTCGTCGCCCCGCCTAACGTAACCCGCACATTGGAAATGAAATACAGTCAACCGGCAACACCAAAAATGGACACAATTATCATCACCGCAAAGCTCGCTAAACAAGATAAACGTCGTCTCCACTTTGAAGCCGATGTGCACAACTCAGATGGAGAAAAACTCGCCAAAGCAAAAGCTGTTCATTGGATTTTAAAGGAATAAATCTCAGCTTTAGTGCAAAAAGGATGTGGTATTCAACACAACTCTCTAATATCACAAAATCCTTGACACATCTCTGTCCATCCTGTAAACTTGCGACCAACTTATGAAAAACACAGCCTTTAACGCCTTTTATTTTTTCTATTTTTATTTCGGCTTCCAAACACGGAAACCGCTGGCGGCGTTTAACTAGGGCAAATTAGGCCTAAGAGATAAAAACGTGAGACCAAAGCGGTCTCACGTTTTTTTGTTTTTAGCAAAGTTTAGCCCCCTCTGTCCTATCGGACATCTCCCCCTGAGGGGGAGAGAAACACCTTCCCCTTGAGAGGGAAGGCCAGGAAAGAGGCAAACAACAAGGAAAAAAATGTCAGTACGAGGAATACGCGGAGCCATCACCATAGCTTTTGACACAAAAGAAGAGATATTGTCTGCTACACAGGAATTGCTTCTCGCTATTCTTGCAGAAAACCCTGCCTTAGCCAAAGAAGATATTGCCAGCGTGCTCTTCACCACCACCAGAGATGTTGCTGCCGAATTTCCCGCAGTTGCCGCCCGCACGTTGGGGTGGAGCGCAGTCCCGATGCTCTGCACGCAGGAAATTCCCGTTCCCGGCAGCCTGCCCAAAGCCATTCGCGTGCTCCTGCATTGGAATACGAACAAAAAGCAAGAAGAAATTAAACATATTTATTTGCGAGATGCGAAAAAATTACGCCCCGATATAGCTAGCTAGAATGAATTTGCGAGCGGAGCAAAGCAATCTCATCGAAGATAGTGCCACCTGCCTAATAAAAGACTGCGTCGTCGCAAAAGCGCGCTCCTCGCAGAATCACCATCTATAGGAGAAAGAAATCATGATGATCATCATGCGCACAAGCGCAACCAAAGCAGAAGTAAACCATGTAATTGAGCGTGTCAAATCCTTTGAACTGGATGCCCATCTTTCAGATGGCGCAGAGCGCACCGTTATCGGCGTGGTCGGCGATGGACGCCCTGTCGAGCCGACCGCTTTTATCCGTCTCCCCGGCGTGGATAATATCGTTCCCATCTCAAAACCCTACAAACTAGCTTCACGTGAGTTTTACCCCAAAGATTCTCTTGTCCCTATCGGAGAACATCTCGTCGGCAACGGAAGCCGCATCATCATTGGTGGACCTTGCGCCGTAGAAAGCCGCGAACAACTTATGGAAACCGCAAAAGCTGTCAAAGCCGCGGGCGCACATGCTTTACGTGGTGGTGCTTTCAAACCGCGTACCTCGCCTTACTCCTTCCAAGGGATGGGAGAAGAAGGGCTAAAACTCCTCGCTGAAGCCCGTGAGCTGACAGGTCTCCCCATCGTCACCGAAGTCACATCCCCTGAACTTGTCCCTCTCGTCGCCGAATACGCAGATGTGCTCCAGATCGGCGCGCGCAATATGCAAAATTACTCCCTACTCAAAGCGGCGGGATTAAGTAAACGCACCGTCCTGCTCAAACGCGGGATGAGTGCCACCATCAACGACTTTTTGATGGCTGCCGAATATATCCTCTCCAAAGGCAATCAAAATGTAATCCTTTGCGAGCGCGGCATCCGCACCTTCGAGACCGCCACGCGGAACACAACCGACATCAACGCCATCCCCGTTTTGAAATTGCTCACACATCTGCCCATTATTCTCGACCCCAGCCACAGCACCGGCGATTGGCGGCTTGTCGCCCCTCTTGCTCGCTCTGGCATCGCCGCTGGTGCAGATGGGCTTGTCATCGAAGTCCACCCTGACCCTGCCAACGCTCTTTCTGACGGCGCACAATCACTCAAGCCAAAACGCTTTACAGAGCTGGTCAAACAAGCCAACGCCATCGCAGATGTGCTGAAAATGGCAAATATCTCGTCAACGCCTGTACAGTAACCCCTCACTATCCCCCCTTTCTCCAGTGCTTGGGGAAAGGGGCAAAATCTAAAGAAATTCGTATCTAAAGGAGCCATACCATGATGATTATCATGAAAACCACCGCAACAAAAGAAGAACTCAACCATGTTCTTCAACGTGTTGAAGACCTCGACCTCCATCCCCATCGCATTAAAGGGTCAGAACGAAATGTGATCGGTGTCGTTGGCGATGGTCGCCCTGTAGAGCCGACTGCTTTCATCCGCTTGCCGGGCGTTGCCAGCGTAATCCCCATCTCAAAACCCTATAAACTTGCCTCACGTGAGTTTTACCCCGAAAACACCCTCGTCCCTATTGGAGAGCATTTCATCGGCAATGGAACTCCCCTCATCATCGGTGGACCCTGCGCCGTTGAAAGCCGCGAGCAAATTCTAGAAGCCGCCGAAGCTGTCAAAGATGCCGGTGCGCACGCATTACGTGGCGGTGCATTCAAACCACGTACATCCCCCTACTCCTTCCAAGGGATGGGCGAAGAAGGGCTGAAACTTCTCGCCGAAGCCCGCGAGTTAACAGGTCTCCCCATCGTCACAGAAGTCACCGCACCCGAACTTGTTCCCCTCGTAGCAGATTACGCCGAAGTCCTTCAAATCGGTGCACGCAATATGCAAAATTATGCTTTGCTTAAAGCTGTCGGGCAAACCGATCGCACCGTTTTACTCAAGCGAGGCATGAGCGCTACCATCAACGATTTCCTCATGGCTGCAGAATATATCCTCTCCAAAGGCAACCAAAACGTTATCCTTTGCGAGCGCGGCATCCGCACCTTTGAGACGGCTACCCGCAACACCACAGACATAAACGCTATCCCCGTTTTGCAGGCACATACCCATCTGCCCGTCATGCTCGACCCCAGTCACAGCACCGGACATTGGGAATATGTTTCAGCCCTCGCTCGCTCGGGCATCGCTGCGGGCGCAGATGGCATCATCGTGGAAGTGCATCCTGACCCTGCCTGTGCTCTCTCCGATGGTGCGCAATCGCTTAAACCAAAACGCTTCAAGACCCTTGTAAAACAAGTAAACGCCATTGCAGAGGCGCTAAAAATTGCAGAAATTTCCACCAATCCGCTACAAAGCTAGACTACAAAAGTCTTGAAGACTTTTGTAGTCTGCCTAAAACATTATGGAAGATTCAAACTTTTTAGCCGACCAAAATATCGCCATTATCGGATTAGGATTAATGGGCGCATCTATTGCTATGGGATTACGTGGTCATTGCAATAGCGTTCTGGGATCAGATAGCGATTCGCTCACCTGTCAAATTGCTACCGCCAAAGGAATGGTCGATTCGGCATCAATAGATCTCCGTCAAATCCTGCCCCAAGCGGATATACTCATCATCGCTACGCCTGTCTCAGCCGCGCTAGAGATCATCTCCACGCTCCCCGGCATCCATACCACCGGTACCAAGCTGATCGTCACGGACGTCACATCCACCAAAGAGCAGATCATGCAGGCGCTTGATTCTCTCCCATCCGATTTTGACGTGATCGGCGGTCATCCCATTTGCGGTAAAGAAAAATTAGGTATCTGCCACGCCGAAAAAGAGATGCTCTACGATTGCACCTACACACTCACGCCATCCGAGCGCACATCGGCGCGGACAAAGTCGTTGCTGACGCAACTCGTGGAGGCAATTGGCGGAAATCCGCTCTGGATAGATGCTGTGAAGCATGATCAAATGTTGGCGAAAACCAGCCACGCGCCACATTTATTGGCGGTCGCACTGATGCACGCCACCGAGACAAAATTATCCAAACTCAAGGCAGGCGGGTTTTCGAGCGCGACGCGGCTCTCTGCCACGCCAACCAGCATGATGCTGCCGATGGTGATGACGAACGCCGAAAACACAATTGCCGCGCTGGAAGCCGTACAAGATGAGATTAACAAAATCTTGACGCTGATGAAAGCTGGCGACAATGAAAACTTGGAAATTTTGCTGGACGCGAGCAAAGCCAAACGTGAAGAGATGATGCGGAGGGCGTAAAGAATGGAACACAAATTTTGCGGATCAGATGGAATTTCGCAGATATGAAAAAACACTTCTTCTTCGTTTCCTTCGTGACCTAATCACCCCCATTTCAAAATGGATATTTTTTGAAATTACCCACAACATAATGTATTGATTCGGGTTTCGTTTTTATGGCACCAGCTTTTTAAGTACGGGGATTTTTCTCATGCCCACAACAATGACAAAGGAAAAAGCATAGGCAAGAAGTGCCGCCAGCGAAATTGTATACCAAGGGTTCCCAACACGAAAAGAGAGGCGAAAACCTAATTTACCTCGTTGCAAAATATCAAGAATCACTGGGTGGATTAGATATATTCCAAAGCTGGCTCCTCCGTGGGCAAAAAAGAATTTTCCCCAAAATTTTTCTTTGTACAATTTTTCTCCTATACTTTTCAAACTGATAAAGAAAAAACCCGAGGCAAAAACAACATTTAGACTAAGATAATCGTAAAAAAAGCCATCCAAATGAGCATTCGTCAATGAAAATATATATGTTAGCCAAATGGTTGCCAAGGTACAGAGACTGCCCGCCACAAAGAAAAAGATTGTATTTTTTATCGGAATTTTTTTTATTGAAAGCCAGTAGCCCAAGAGGAGATATCCCCAATATCCTGAGATGAAATGAAAATGGGATGTTAGCGCAAAACTAAATAATTTCTGAAGCAATTGCACAAGAGGGCCCATCGACAACCATAAAAGCAAGATGTATATAATATCTCGCTCTTTTGCTCGAGAAAGCATAAGCCTTAGTGGAGGTACGAAAAAATACAGAACAACTAGTGCATACAAAAACCAAAGGTGATCTGAAGCTGGGACTTTAAGTACTGAAACAAACATTGAGATCGCAATTGAAGAAAATTTCGCACCCACTGGATAATTCTGGCGCCACCATAAATAAAAAATTGACCAGAAAACAAAAGGGAGAATGATTTTTATTAGTCGTTTTTTCAAGAAAAAGAATATATTTTCTTCTTTCCTTAATAGCAACGCTCCGCTAATCATCAAAAATAACGGAACACCAACCCGTGCGATACTGTCGTAAACATTCCCTGCCATCCAATGAGATTCAGGAACTTCGCCCCACAGGTAGAGGATAAAAAAACTGGCATGCACAAGCACAACGAAGAACGCTCCCACTGTCCGCACAAAATCTATCCAATAGAGATGTTCCACTTGATCTACTGTTTTTTCACTCATCAAAATCATCCAAAAGCATTATGCGGCCTTAGTTTCTTGTCTTTTATTTGCGCAGCTACTCACACAGCATTTTTATGGACAATCAAATTTACCATCTTCTACGTCATTGGCAACTTCCCAAACACGCTCAAACTCTTCTAAATAAAGCGCTGCAATATCGGCATTATCAACGATGATGACATTCTCATCGTTACTGTCGTTCGCGTTATCAGAGAAGTTGAGCGAACCCGTAATGACGATTCGATCATCCACAATAACGACCTTATGATGCAAGAAGCCGCCATTCCCATCACGGCGCACTTTCATCTTGGAGCAATACATATCGCCAAGCTCGCTGTACTCTGTACTGCTGCCCAATTTTTCGAAAACGCCAGCAACATCGACGCCATTTTCAAAACGATCGGTGATCACGTCTTCCATATTGTCGTAAGTAAAAGAAAAGGCCATGAAGCGGATGCTACTCTGCGCATTTGCCAAATAAGGCAAAATATAATCCATCGCCTCATCTTCTGCAGCAAAAAGAACGTGGATTTCTGTTCCGTTCACAACAACGCTTTGATCTTCAATGGTTGAAGTTGAACGTGGACCAAATTCGCCATTCCACATTTCGTCGAACTCACGCTCATAAATTTCTGCCAAAGCAGGCGAATGGATCACGATCACGTTATTATCCTGCTTGAAAATGCCATTCTTTGTGATATTTGTGGAACCTGTCCAGACCGTTTTGCGATCAAATATCCAGAATTTATTATGCATCAAGGCGCCGCGTTGATCGTCTTTGATCTCAATCCCCTCATCTTCTAGCATCTCGAATTGACCATGGCCGGGCTCTTCGTCTGCTTCAAGACCATGCTCATCATCGGTCACCCAGCGGACATCCACACCGCGTTCATGGGCACGGATGAGCGCATCTGCAACGGGGGTGAGATCAAATTCAAAAGAGGCAATATGGATCGATTCTTGAGCAGCATCAATTTTTTTGATGATCTCTTCTTCGATCGTACCTGCATAATTATCGGGGTCGTTCTTATTTTGCCAATCCGCAAAGTAAACTTCCCACCAATCGCTTTGAGCCGCGGTATCAACTTGGGGCACGGGCGTCGGCGGGAGAGCCAAGGGAGTTTCGATCTGTCCGGCTGGCGTAAGCGTAACTACATCTGTAAATAGACCGAGCGGATCATTCCCCGTTATCATGAAGTAGCCCCCCATAATAAGTACAGCTACAAAAAGAAAAAGAATGACTTTTGAATTACCAGATTTCTTGCGTTTTCTTGCCGACATAATTAAGGCTCCTATGTTTTCAACCGGTATGGGGGGGGATTAGCAGAACTTTATTTTTTCTTTTTATTTCCAAAGAGAGAAGAAAAAAATGTTTTTTTGTCTTCTTTCTCATTAGAGCCACCTTCTAGCCACTCTCGTAAGTTCTCTATAAATTCTACGGGTTTTTCTCCTGAAAACTGGCTTGGCGAGGGGAGAGAAATGCCATCACCATAAAGGCCTTGCGCTCGTTTCTCAACCTTTGCCCAAAGTTTTTGCCGCTCTTCTGCTGTTGCTTCTTTCTCATGCTCCAACCAAACACGAATTGCACGCAATAAGCGGCGAGATGCTTTTAATTGTGGGTACATGGCCTTTTCAGCACTCTCATCATCTAAGGTGTGCGTATCTTCAGCAGCACGAGTTGCATGCTTAACGCCCCATCCTTGCAAAATTTTAGCTGTTGATTTGTCTAGGCCACCGATCAATGCTTCATTTTCCAAAACACTTTCAGCGACTTTTTTAATACGATGACTTAAAGCATCCATCACACTCTCCTTAAATTAGACAACGATCCAGAGTAAGGTATTTTACCAAGAAAAAAGAACCACCAAAGCGATGATTCTTTTTCTTAGCTTGCACAATTGAAGATTTGGCCGCTAGTTGATAGAGAAAATTTCAATTATTTAGAATATAGGATCAACTTCTTTTTTTTCTTTCTTTTCGCCAGATCGATAAACAAGCCAACCAACAAGAAGAGCCAAGATAAAGGAAACTACAGCAACCATAGTCCAAATAAAACTATCGCCCTTTCCTTCTTTCTCAAAAAAGACTTCAATTTCTTCTGAGGTAAATAGATTGTCCAATATTTGCCCCTCAATCTCCGGTTGCCCATTCTTGATATTCATGCCAATCCCTTCAAGCACAGCTTTTTCACCCCCATAATCTAAAACAACAGACAGAAGATATTTTCCATCCTCAAAGCGCGCTGATCGGGGTACATAAAAAGTAACCTTATCGCCTGGCAATATTGTGTCGAACTCAAGCGGAATAGTAGTTATTATTCTCTCCGCATTTCTGTCTGTTACCACAAAGAAGCCTTTTGACTGTAAAAAGGTGCTTCCTGTATTTCTAAGATCAACCGAAAAAGTTGTGCCTTGCTCATCTTGTCGATATAAAGCAATGTTTTCAATTTCCAAAGATGAGCTTTGCTCTCCCGGAATATCGATCACAACAGCAACCCCAACTCGGCGTATAACCTCAACATTGAATTGTGCTTCTCCTTCTGTTGTAGTAGCTACAGATTCTATTGCGCTGACCTCGGGAACAGCTTCAACGACTAATCCGGCAACATAATAGCCAGACGATGCATCAGCAGGAATTGCAATTTGAAAAGGGATCAGTCGTTCTTCTCCAGGCGCAAGTGTAAGTTCCGAAAGAGGAAGGGATATCCATGCGTGGGTACCGCGGCTCATCCCATCGCCTTCTTCACCAAATTTCGCAAAATCTGTTCCACCATTTCGGGCTGTTATTCCGTCAGCAGCATAGACTTTCAAAGTAACAGCCTCTCCGCCGTCGTTCAACACTAATGCTTCGTCGTTAAAAACAGAACCAGGTGAAGTTCGAAAAGAGAAATAAGAGTAGGTTTCTGCCTGCCCTTCTAACGCCTTGGTAGGTCTGATCCCAAAGGAAATATTTGCCGAAGACTGTGCTAAAACAGGCAAAATGATCAGGGCTAGCATCAAGATAGTAAGCACAACAACAAAAGATATTTTTTTTAGATAGCTACGAAGATTCGGCATTGTCATTTCTCCATTAATCAAGGACCTACGCTGACTGTAATCGTCAGCGTACTTGTGTAATTTCCGATATAGGTTTCAGCGGGAACGGTCAACCGAATCTCAGGCGTTAGATCATAGATGCCGTCCGAAGTTCCGCTTGCTGCTGAAACAAATTTCAACCCAACTCCGCTAAGAGCAGCAAATGTTGTTTGCGTAGAAGTGGGCAATATCGGATCTCCTGAAACCAATACAATGCTGGAATCTGCAAGGCGAGCTTCAAGATTAGAAACATAAATTACACCACCAACGCCATTCGTGAAATCAGTTGCCGAAATTGTAGCATTCCAACCTCCTGCCTCCCCACTTGCATCCACTTGCCAAGCGCTTGTTGAGCCTAAAATACTTTGATCATAACCGTTTAGAAAAACGTTAGGAAAACTTAGAGCTGATGTTGAAATCGATAAAGCAGAAGAGTGTGTGGTCAACAAGCCCGCAAGAGCCAAAGCTATAAAAACTGCCAACCACACACTCTGTATTCTTTTCATAAACCAACTCTCCGAGGCCTTATGGGCCGGTAGCCGCCGTAACCGTGATCGTAGAAGTATAAGTTCCTGAACCAACATAAGTTTCTGCTGGTACCTCTAATTCAAAATTAGGCGCAATTGCGTATGTTCCCATTCCTGTATCAGTTGCCGCTGACAGGAATTTCAGTGAGCCTGTATCAGGAATGGGACTAAGAGTTGTTACTTGAGAAACAGGCTTTGTGTTACCAGCAGTAACGGTAACATTGGCATCCAGCAATTGAATCTTGAACTCAGAATCTGACTGAGCAATATCAATTGTTTTATCCACGCCATCTGTAAAATCTGTTGCTGCAATAGTCAAGTTCCAGCCAGCGCCAGTGCCACGTGCGTCTGATGCAGACCAGGAATTTGAGCCTGATGCACTAGTCGAAGTCTTATCTGTTCCATCCAATGTCACACCACTTAGTGTTACATCTGCTGCGGTCACAGAGAGTGTCCCTCCCGTGATCGTAACAGTTCCTGTCTCAGCAGCAACCGCAACCGCACTCACTGCCAACAGGATAAAGACCAATCCAAAGGCAATTACTTTCTTCTTCATAATATTACACTCCTTTTCTACAAAGTCACAAAAATATCTTTTTTAAGAACTTTACCAAGTCGCACGAAACAAAAAGCACGAGGTTGAACAGAGTCCAAACCACGTGCTTAGAAATCTTATAATCAACAGGCGGCTTGGCGATCTTGGCTGAAAAATCAGCTTTAGACCCATAGCTTTGCGCCCTCAACTTTCATTGAGTTTGCCTTTATCTATTTATTCACAGTATACGAAAATCTCTCCCCTTTTTTCATTGCAAAGTCATTGTCAAGACTTTACAAAAACCTTACAAGAGAAATCTACGAAAACATCTCTTCGAAATTTTTTTCTTCTCCAAGCGAAATACCTTTCACGCCACGATCGATCCGCCTAAGCAATCCTGTGAGCACATTGCGACTTCCTAATTCAAGAAAAGTTTCTACACCATCTGAGATCATATACTGGATGGTCTCCGTCCAGCGGACACGGGAGGTAAGTTGCGCACTCAAATCAGCTTTAATTTCTTCTAAAGTGGATAGTGGCTTCGCCCCCACGTTACCAACGACTTTTAGGTTTGCTTCCGCTATATCAACATTTGCCAGCGCCTCATCAAAATCACGTTGAATTGCGCTCATCAACGCGGAATGTGGCGCAATACTCACCGCCAATGGAACAGCGCGCCGCGCCCCAGCATCTTTTGCCAAGACAAGCGCACGCTCTAGAGCAGGTTTTGATCCGGAAATAACGATCTGCCCAGGACAATTATCATTTGCAACTTGCACAACCTCGTCTTCATTGCTGGCTTCTGCACAAATACTTTCCAAAGCAGGAATATCTACGCCGAGAATAGCAGCCATGCCACCCGGAGCTATTTCGCCTGCGTGGCGCATCAGTTCGCCACGTTTGCGTACGAGACGCAGACCATCGCTAAAAGAAAGAGAGCCTGCCACAACGAGAGCTGTTAATTCGCCAAGAGAATGTCCACTAACGGAAGCAGGTTCAAATTCAGGAGCGAGCCGAGAGAAAACTCTCCATGCGGCAATGGAGTGAACGAAGAGAGCCGGTTGGGTGTTCGCCGTGTCGTTAAGGGCATCCGCATCATCCCACATAATTTTTGAGAGAGAGAATCCTAGAATTTGGTCGGCTTCATCAAAAGTATCTTGCGCAATGGGATATTTTTCTGCAAGGCTGCGCCCCATGCCAAGAAATTGAGAACCCTGACCGGGAAAAAGAAAAGCTGTTTTTTGTGGATTAAGTTTCATTTTTTTCTCCTATCTGCCCTTAAAACACAAAAGAGCCGTTATAGTCTCGGCTCTTTTGAATAGGTCAGATTATTTAGTTATTGCTGCTAACTTCAACAACTTCTCGACCTCTGTAGAAGCCACATTCTGGGCAAACGGTATGCGGCAAGCGGGCTGCATCACAATTTGAGCAGGTGGTCAGATTACGGGCTTTGAGAGCGTCGTGGGCGCGGCGGCGATCGCGGCGACCTTTAGAGATTTTACGTTTTGGCAACGGGGTCATGCTACTTTCTCCTTAATACAAGAATCGGGCGTTGCCCGATTTATCTTTTCTAAACAAGCGGGGCTGATTATAGTGGTCTTATTTAATGTCGTCAAGAGTGATTTTCATATTTTATTTTGCAGCTTTCATTCACAGAATAAGTTTTTTTGTTGTACAATTCAGGGCATGGAAATCAAAATTGCTGTAGCAAAAATCAAGAAATATGCCGTCTCAGAAAGCGGTGACACCTTTGAGGTCACTGAACGCCCAAATGGTGGGCTTTCGGTTGTCTTGGCAGATGGGCAAACATCTGGACGAGGTGCAAAAGCCATCTCTATGATGGTCGTTCGTAGGGTGATTGGGTTACTTGCTGAAGGCGTGCGAGATGGGGCTGCTGCGCGTGCCGCATCAGACTATTTGTACACGGAGAAAAAGGGCAAAGTTTCTTCCACGCTCAATATTGCTTCTATTGACCTGAAAACAAAAACCGTAGTGCTCTCACGCAATAACCCCGCGCCTACTTATATTTGTCATGGCGACCATTTAGATGTGCTAAAAACTGACAGTTCGCCCATTGGCATTGCGCGCAATATTCGCCCTTCGATCAGTGAAATCGCTTTAGAGCCTGGCTTAACCATTGTTATTTACACAGATGGTCTTACGCATGCAGGCAAACGCACAGGGCAAGCGATGGATATTAGCTCCGCTATTCAGGCGATGCTCGACGATCAAGAAAATCCTTCTCCACAAGAAATTGCCGACTCCTTACTCGCGCACGCTGTACGACTAGACGATAACCGTCCAGTCGATGATATTAGCGTGGTTGTTATGCGTGTTACTTCCGAAGAAGGAGATAACGTACGAAGAATGAGCGTAGAGGTACCTCTCGGGGCTGTATAAAGCAAATGAAAAAGAGACAAAGAAGGTGGCAAGCATCGTGGCGTGATACAAAGCTCTTATTAAGAGAGTTTCGTACACCCCTAATTATTTTTGTCGCAACAATGTTAGGCGGCGGCGCACTCTATCAAAGAATAGCCTTGAGCGCCGGCGAACCATTACACGACTATTCAGAAGCCGTCTATTTGATACTAACACTTTCTTTTCTGCAACCTAGCGGGGACTTTCCGACACACCCTCTTCTAGAAGCATTTTATTTCATCATGCCGCTCATTGGGCTTGGCATTCTCGCACAGGGTCTTGCTGACTTTGGCATCATGCTTTTTAATAAAAACGCAAGAAATAAGGAATGGGAAATGGCTATTGCATCTACATTTGAAAACCACACGATCTTAGTTGGCTTAGGCCATCTTGGCTTTCGCGTTACAGAACACCTAAACAATCTTGGCAAGAAAATTGCAGTGATTGAACTTGACCCAAAAGACCACCTCATTGATGCTGTTAAAGAGATGGGTATTCCTGTTATACAAGATGACGCATCTTTACAATCGACATTGGAAAAAGCAGGGATATACAAAGCTGACACGGTCACCCTTTGTATACAGGCAGATTCTCTTAATCTCCAAATTGCAGTCAAGGCACGCAGCCTTAATCCCAAGATTAATGTTGTTTTACGTATCTTCGATGACGAATTTGCTAAGTCAATCAGCACTCAATTTGGTTTTAATGCATTCAGTGCTACCAGCATCTCTGCGCCAGCCTTTGCAGCTGCATCAGCAGGCATAGAAATTACACGCCCGATCACAGTAGAAGGCGAAGCACTGAGCTTGGCAAAAATGCGTGTCGAAAAGGGTTCAAAACTAATACAAATATCTGTTGCGAAAATAGAAAATGATTATGACGTAAGCGTAGTTCTCCTTCGACGCAACATAGATTTAGACATGCACCCTGCTGGCATCCGCATCTTACGCAAAGGCGATATCATTGCCATTCTTGGTAACCCGGACAGAATCAGCCAGGTTGTCCACGCTAATCACTAACACTATGCAATCACCCATTCCCCATAAAAAATACAATGAGGGCACGCCCCTCCTCTTCGCGCACGCCAACGGCTATCCACCCGATTGCTACACTCCCCTCTTTGATCTGCTCAATGGCTATCAAATTAATGCTATCCGTCAACGCCCTTTGTGGGATGAATCTCAGCCAAAGGAAATAAAAGATTGGCATCCCCTCAGTGACGATCTGCTCCGCTTCATGGACGAGCAAAAAACGGATAAGCCCATTGCCATTGGGCATTCAATGGGCGGGATAGCGATCCTGAGGGCTGCGCTGCGTGAACCCGAACGCTTCTCTCGCGTAATCCTTCTTGACCCGGTCTTGTTTCCGCCATATATCATTCGATTCTCTAATGTTATTCGTGCGCTAAATCTTGCACGCAAGTTGCATCCCCTTGTCCCCGCCGCACAAAAACGACGACGTGTATTCAAGAGCCGCGAATTAATTCTACGCGGATACCGAAACAAAGTCATCTTCAAATATTTTAGCGATGAAGCCCTTGAAGCCTATGTTAACGGGATTACCTGTCCGCTTGGCGATGGTAGCTATCAGCTCTGCTACTCAGCAGACTGGGAAGTGCAAATTTACGTGACCGGCGTTTGGCGGGATATGGAATTATGGCGAGAATTGCCTAATTTAAAACCTCCCCTGCTCATCATCCGGGGAGCAGATACGGACACTTTCCACGAAAGCGCAGGAAAATTAGTTAAGAAAAAGCTCCCCAGCGCGAAAGTTGTCACCATCCCAAAGAGCACGCATCTCGTTCCGTTGGAGCAACCGAAAATGGTTGCGAAAGAAATCGAAAAGTTCTTAGGTGGTTGAGTAGCTCGAAGCATAGTGGAGAGCATATAGAAACCACATCCGATTTCGATACGGCGAAAGACATCGCCTACTCAATCTCCTGATTGAAAAAGGAAAATACCCATGCGAAAAACAAAAACATTCTCTTCCGCCGAATTAATGATCGTCAACTCAGCCCGTATGTTACGCGACGGCGACGTTGTCTTTGTTGGTGTTGGGCAGCCCAATCTTGCCTGTAATCTCGCCAAACGGACACATGCCCCAAACCTGACAATGATCTACGAAGCCGGGGTGATCGGCGCGGACCCTGCCCGTTTACCGCTCTCGATCGGTGATCCAACTTTGGTCAGCGGCGCGCTCTCGATTTGTTCGATGTATGATATTTTCGCCAATTATCTCCAGCGCGGCAATGTGGACGTAGGCTTCCTCGGCGGCGCACAAATTGACCGATTTGGTAATATCAACGCGACCATTGTCGGTGACGATTATGAGCACCCCAAAGTGCGCCTGCCTGGCTCCGGCGGCGCAGAACTGATCTCTGCCTGGGCAAATCGCTGCTATATTATGACCCCGCACCAAAAACGCCGCTTCCCTGAAAAAGTAGATTTTATGACTTCAGCAGGTTTCTTGAACGGACGCGCGGAACGAGAAGCATCTGGCGTACGCGGTGGTGGGCCGCTCGCTATTATCACCGACATCGGCTTCATGGAACCCGATGAAAAGGGCGAATTGACCTTAACTGCTCTGCATCCGGAGCGAAAAGCTGAAGAAGCTATCGAAAATACTGGCTGGGATTTGCAAATCGCAGAAGAGCTGAAAGTTACTGAGCCACCCAGCGATGAAGAACTTCGTATTTTGTATGAAGAGCTTGACCCAGATGGGTTATATTTAAAGAGAGCATAAAAAGAGAAAAAGAACACGAATGGCTACTCCAGCCATTCAACAAAAACAAGCAACTCTTATCTTCCAACCTCGTATATCACTTAAAGAAATTTACAAAAGGACAATTCCATGCAAATTCCAACTACCATTTTCATAATCGGAGCAATCGCAGTTGTTGTAATTCTGGGGATTATTGTTGCGCTAATCACTCAATCTCGTCGTGTCAATTTAACCAAACCCAATACGTCAGAAGAAAAACCGGAATGGATGAGAGCCACTCCGCCAAAAGAGACAATGGCAGCTACTCTTGCCGATGGCGAAGGTATTACGCTATTCAACCACGATGAAGGTGAACGCCTGGCATCTCCTTTTGCCGAGCAAATTGAAGACATCCTTCAGGCGCTACTTAAGAATGATCCGCAATTAAGTTCCTTGAAAGTCGATCTTGGAACAAGCGACTCTGGCACATTGGAATTCTGGGTTAATGGGAAAAAACACGACCGGATTGAAGATATCCCCAATAAAGCTTTGCGCGATGCGATTCTGCAAGCCGTCAAAAAGTGGGAAAAGAACTAATAACTTTCTTTTGTGCTGAAAACATGACTGAGAACTGCCTGACTACCCTACACTCTGGACGCACGGCTGAAGAAGCCGTATTAAATACCGGCTGGGGTTTGAAGCGGGCGTAAATGCAGTTCTACCCGCGTTCTTGCGGCATATCACCTAATCAGCCAATAGATAAGTTTGAAAGGAAAATTAATGAACATACAAGAAATAGCAGCCTTTGCCAATGAAGGAATAGGTGGGAATCCTGCTGGCGTTGTGATTTGCGATGAAATGCCAAAAAAAGAAATAATGCTAAACCTTGCCAACCAAGTGGGATATTCAGAAACAGCATTTTTGAAGCCATATAGAGATGGGTGGAAAATTCGTTACTTCTCTCCTGAGATAGAAATTCCCTTTTGTGGACATGCCACAATAGCTAGTGGAGCCGCATTAGGAGACCGCTTCGGGGAAGGTGCGTATAAGCTATTTTTGAATAACGATGAAATAAGCGTGGATGTTAGAAAATCTGAAAATGGTAGGTACGTGGCAGCCTTATATTCCCCTAAAACATGGTCAAGGGTAGCGCCGCAGAAGTATGTCGAAAAAATACTGAAAGAATTCAAACTCACTGTAACAGAACTTGATCCAAACTTTCCAATTCGGTTTGCCTTTGCTGGCGCAAAACATCTTCTCATTGTCTTGAAAGGCCGCAAAACGCTTGCAGAGATGAATTATCATTTCAAAAACACCAAGTCTTTGATGTTACAGGAAGACCTAGCTACAATAAGCTTGCTGTGGAATGAGTCGGGCAGAGTATTTCATTCTCGTAATGCTTTCGCATCTGGCGGTGTAGTTGAAGATCCTGCGACAGGTGCAGCAGCGGCAGCCCTCGCAGGCTACTTGCGAGATATAGACTGGCAGGGAAGCAGGAAATTTGAGGTTATTCAGGGGGAAGATATGGGGTATCCATCCCGCCTTTTTGTAGAATACACATCTGAGCTTGGGGCAAGCGTAAAAGTAGCCGGGGAAACTCGCTATATTGTTGAAAATAATAGCTGAAGAAACTTTTGCTGATTTCGGTTTGTATTTATGAATTTACTGATTGGAGAATGAGATGATAACACTCGATGAAAAATTCAAAGCACTTGAAGCAGACAACGCTCCCGGTCAGGAGATTCGACAGGGTACAGACAATCTCGATGCTATTATGCGCGGCGAAAAAACGAGCGGAATTCCCGTTGACTTTTCTCATGGGGATGTAGATGCCTTCCCGCCAACACCCGGCTCATCAGAATCGTGGAAGAATGCTTTTGAAATAGGAGGGCAGCAAGCATATACTGAGTATCGCGGTGCGGCTCAGATCCGCGAGGGTCTTGCTAAACGTCTTGGCACCTATACAGGCAAAGCCATTTCTGCAGATAAAGAATTGATCATAACGCCCGGAACGCAAGGAGCACTCTTTTTGGCACTCGGCGCAACAGTTACAACAGGGACGAAGGTTGCTGTAGCTGAACCTGACTATTTTGCCAACCGCAAACTCGTTAAATTCTTCGGCGGTGAAGTCGTCCCCATTCCTCTGCTCTATCAGGGGCTTCCATCTGAAAACGGACCCAATCTTAATCGGCTTGAAAGCGCATTTAAAAGCGGTACGAAAGTCTTTGTCTTTTCAACGCCGAATAACCCAACGGGACTGGTGTATTCAAAAAACGCGATCACCGAGATTTCAGTGCTCGCAGCAAAATATCATGTGACTGTGATCGTCGATCAACTATACTCGCGGATGCTATATAGCGGCGAGGTTTATACACATTTTCGCACCTGTGATACGCAGCCAGAAAAGCTTATTACGATCATGGGGCCATCAAAAACAGAATCCCTGAGTGGCTTCCGCCTAGGAACTGCGTTCGGCACATCCAGCTTGATCGACCGAATGGAACAACTTCAGGCGATTGTTTCTCTACGAGCAGCCGGATACAATCAGGCAGCGCTTGATACTTGGTTTCAAGAGCCTTCTGGCTGGATCGAAAAACGTATTCATGAACATGAAGCGATACGAGACGATTTGCTGAAAATTTTCAGAGTAGCCGCTTTCCTAACTGCAACGCCGCAAGCTGGGAGCTATCTTTTCCCACAAATACCGCCTCTTGATGTCGATCTACACACATTTGTACGCCTGCTTCGTCATCAGGCAGGCGTGACAGTCACTCCCGGAACGGAATTTGCGCCCGATTCAGGTGATAGCATCCGGCTAAACTTTTCGCAGGATCACGCTACGGCGGTCACGGCTGCAGAGCGGATCGTCGAGATGGTGGAAATTTACCGCAAATGAGCTGCGATATTGAAAAACCGATCCCACAAGAGAAGTATTTGCCTACAGCTCGACACGCAGACCTATATTTGAAAAGAAAACGACTGAGCAACCTCCGCATCTCACAGAACGTATATCAGCGTAGAAAAATCTATCAAAGGAGAAAATAATGACTACAGAAGAACAACGCCCCCCATTACGCCGCTCACGACGGAATCGTGTTCTAGCTGGTGTTTGTGGCGGTCTCGCAGAATTCTACGGCATCAGTGCCTCCTGGTTCCGTCTCGCCTTCGTGATCGCGACATTGCCCGGCGGCGTTCCTGGTATTGCAGCTTATCTAATATTCTGGTTCATCGTCCCTAAAGCCAATGCCTAAGCGCCCTATTCTTGAAAACATCTTTCTTTCACCTGACGCCATCCGGCTACGAGCTGGGTGGCGTCTTGCTGGGCACACACTCCTATTTCTCGCCTTTTTGATTTTTGCCAGTCTACCATTCATTATCCTGTTTTTCATGGATATCGAAATCTCAGACACTTTACTTTTGGCTGTAAATCATATCGCCCAGTTTATCGCTACCATTTTGTCTATTTTCATAGCACGTCGCTTTTTAGACCAACGCAGCTTTACCAGCCTCGGTCTCAAACTTGATAAAAAGATGTGGATCGACCTATTCGTAGGCATTGTCATCACCTTTATCCAGATGGGATTCATCTACATCATCATGTATGCGTTGGGATGGATCAGCTTCGAGGGTTTTGCCTGGGAATTTGAATCCGCGTCGTCCGTGACCCTAAACTTGCTCGGCATTTTCGGCGTTTTCATCCTCGTCGGCTGGAACGAGGAACTACTCAGCCGCGGATACCACCTCCAAAATCTTGCAGACGGGATTAATCTGACTTGGGGCGTGATCATTTCATCCTCCGTTTTCGCGATTTTGCATATTGGCAACCCCGGCGCAACCTGGATCAGCACTCTCGGCCTCTTTCTTGCCGGAGTCTTCCTTGCCTATGGGTATATCCGTACGAAACAACTTTGGCTACCGATCGGCTTGCATATCGGCTGGAATTTTTTCGAGGGAGTCGTTTTCGGCTTCCCCGTCAGCGGCTTGAATATATTTACTCTAACACGTATCAATATTCACGGCCCCGAACTCATCACAGGCGGCGCTTTTGGTCCCGAAGCGGGGCTAATCGTTATTCCAGCGCTGGTTTTCGGAATGGCTTTGATTTACACATATTCGAATGTAGGTCACGCTAGAAGCGTGACACCCCAGCCATAAAAGTCACGTTGAAAACGTGATCTACAGCTATGCCCTTCCTCGCTACCCTCCCCATCATCATTATCCTCATCCTCATGGTTGGCTACCGCTGGGGCGCAGCACGAGCTGGCGCAGCGGGATATATATCTGCATTTATCATCGCAATCGCTTTTTTTGGTGCAAGCACCAAGGTGTTGGCTTATGCGCACACAAAAGCGATCCTGCTTAGTTTTGATGTCCTCTACATTATCTGGACAGCTTATTTGCTTTATCGAGTCTCTGATGAAGCGGGAGCGATTGAAATAATTGGCGAAGCATTGCGACAGCTGACAAGTGACAAAGGGATGCAGGCGATCCTGATCGGCTGGGTTTTCGCATCCTTTTTGCAAGGGACAGGCGGATTCGGTGTACCAGTGGCAATAACAGCGCCCCTGCTCATCGGGCTGGGATTCTCGCCCCTCGCCGCAGTCGTCATCCCCACTATTGGACATGGCTGGGCGGTCACTTTTGGCTCATTAGGCTCGTCCTTTAATGCGTTGATCTCTGCAACAAATCTTGACGCGGGCTATCTTGCTCCTTCTTCGGCATTATTTTTAGGTTTAGCGGCTTTGCCCACAGGCTTGATGGTTGTCCACGCGGCAAATGGATGGAGTGCGGTAAAACGCCTCGTCGCGAAGGTGCTAATCATCGGCACGGTGATGGGCGGAACACAATATTTTGTGGCCGTAAACTTGGGATTATGGAATATAGGCTCTTTCGCTGGCGGGGTGGCAGGATTAGTTGTGGGTGTAGCCATTGCCTATTGGAGCGAGGCAAGCCAAAAACACACTCGTCGCTCCGCTCCGAGTACAGGTGGAAAGATAATCGATGCGAAGCGGCTTTTTATCGCCCTTTCTGCTTATCTCATCCTGATCCTTTTTACAGTTGGGATTTTGCTCGCGCCTCCACTTTTTGTTCCAGAGATCAAGAAAACACTGGGGGAATTTGCCATTCAATTATCCTTCCCTGAAACAATCACATCCGCAGGCTATATTTCCCCTGCGGGGGCGAATAAGGCCATCCCGATCTTCACCCACACGGGCGCGATTTTGCTCTATTCCTCAGCGGCGGCTTTCGTGATTTATAAACGTGCCGGGCTTTACACAAAAAATGCGGGGAAGAAAATCTTGAGCCAAACAGCGCGCAAGATGGTGACATCCAGTCTGAGCATCGTGCTGATGGTCGCGATGGCGATGGTGATGCAACAATCGGGAATGACGGAAGCCTTGGCGCAAGGATTAGCGAATGCCGTTGGCGTGGCCTTCCCCTTCTTCGCAGCGTGGATCGGCGCGCTCGGCGCTTTTATGACCGGCTCAAACACCAACTCAAACGTGCTTTTTGCAGCCCTCCAAATGCGTACATCAGAGTTGCTGGCTTATAGCGTACCGATCATTTTAGCGGCGCAAACAGCTGGAGCATCTGTGGGCTCTGTTCTTGCTCCAGCAAAACTGATCGTTGGCGCAAGCACCGCAGGCATGGAGGGTAAAGAAGGCATCGCATTACGTGCGGTAATTGGCTACGGCGGGGGATTAATACTTTTCATCAGCTTATTGACCGTTTTAGCAGTCATCTTTCAATAAAGACCATTCAACCTAATAACCTGAGTATCGGATAAGGGTTTTCCTTGAGCTTGAAACGGAAATAGCCACCGATCACACTGATTTTTACGGACTTTTTTGAGTTTTTCTGTGAAATCCGTGAAATCTGTGGCAGAAAACATCAAGAACGACTTATCCATAACTCAGGTTAATATTTATGTCATTTTGTTTATTCGTGAATTTCACGATTAAGCGGTACACTTACGCCATGCTCCACAGCAAACTCTCCCGCTACACGCTTGCCTTCGGGATCATCGTCATCGCATCCTTTGCGCTCTATCCCGCCGCACAAGGGGAGAAAAGCCTCCTCATCTGGTTACTGCTTGCACTCATCGTTTCTGCTGCAACCCTCACAATCAAAGAAAAATGACTCCTGTCCGCGCTATTTTTTTTGACCTCGGCAAAACCCTCATCTACCCAAAAGATTCCTGGCAATCTAGTTTTTTGCGCGCAAATAAATCTCTTGCGCAGGCGCTTGCTGCACAAGAGATCGCCATTGACACACGCTCCTTCCCTTATGAATTCGCCGAATGCTTAAATCAATACTATGTGGATAGAGAAACAACCCTCCGCGAAACAACAACTTTCAGGATGCTTCAACAACTCGTTGCCGAAAAAGGATTCCCAGACGCTCCTGTCTCAAAGTTGCGCATTGCATTGGACGCGTTTTACGCAACCACACAGCAAAACTGGCTACTCGAAAACGATGCGCACGCCGCCCTCCGCGCTTTAAAATTAAACGATTATAAACTTGCCCTCATCTCCAACGCCGGCGACGATGCAGATGTGCAAACGCTGATCGACAAAAACAGCCTACGCCCTTATTTTAGTTTTATCCGCACCTCAGCAGCATCAGGTTTCCGAAAACCTCATCGTCATATATTCGAAGAAGCACTCAACGAACTAGGTCTATTCCCCCAGCAATGCGCAATGGTCGGCGATACACTTGATGCAGATATCAAAGGCGCGAACGCACTTGGCATCTACAGCATCTGGATCAATCGCCGTGTCAACCAGAACACAAAAACGCTCATTGACATTCGCCCAAAAGCTGTCATTCAAGAGTTGATTCAGCTTCCCAAGCTTTTGCTCCAAATTCCCTAATCCCTCTTCCTCAATGCCTGGTCTATACCCTCAATGACCTCATCAAAGAAAGCACTTCCCTACATCGCGCTCCTTATCGCCATCCTCTCTATGGGTACATCTGCGATCTTCGTCCGTTGGGCAGATGCACCGGGTCCTATCACTGCTTTTTATCGCGTATTTCTCGCCACAGTGATCCTAACTCCCTTCTTTCTCCAACGCTGCCTTAAGGAATGCAATCTAAGCAAACGCATTCTCATTATGCCCCTCCTTGGGGGTCTCTTTACTGCCTTCGACCTCGCTCTCTGGAACACATCCCTTTTCTACACAACAGCCGGGAACGCGACATTACTCGTTAACACAAATCCGCTTTGGGTTGCTCTGGGCGCATGGCTCATATTTCGAGAAAAACTCAGCAAAGACTTCTGGATCGGTCTTGCTATCGCTCTACTTGGCGCTGCTCTCATCGTCGGAGGAGATTTTCTCGTCCACACACGGCTTGGAATCGGTGATCTGATCGCAATCTCCGCAGGCCTTTTTTATGCGGGTTATTTCCTCGTTACACAACGCGGCAGAGCAGATTTTCATCCCATTACTTATATTTGGATCATCGGCTTAAGTGCGAGTATCGGATTAGCCCTGATCAATCTTGTGCTCGGGAATCCCTTTATCGGCTACACATCTCAAACCTGGAGTATTTTCTGGACGACAGCCCTCGTCTCTCAGGTGATCGGCTATGTTGCTGTATCCTATGCTCTAGGGCATCTCCCCGCTTCAGTGGTTGCCCCGACAATGATCGGCCAACCCATTATGACCACCCTTTTTGCCATTCCACTTTTGGGAGAAATCCCCCTCCCCATGCAGATCATTGGCGGTCTCACCGCGCTGGTTGGCATCTTTCTTGTGAATCGTGCCTATCAAAAAGGAAAAGAAGGCGCATGAAAAAACAGCTATTCTCCTATAAGAACAATCAACTCCATATCGAAAGTATTCCGCTGGAAAAACTGGCAAATAATTTTGGCACACCTCTCTATGCCTACAGCTATAAAGCTCTCAAGGAAAACTTCCTCGCCTATCAAAATGCGCTTGAAGAACGGCCGCATCTGATCTGTTATGCCGTCAAAGCAAATGGAAATCTTGCTATTATAAATGCCCTTGCTAAACTTGGTGCGGGTTTCGACATCGTTTCGCAAGGTGAATTAGAGCGTGTGCTCGCTGCGGGTGGGGATCCGAAAAAAGTTATTTTTTCCGGGGTTGGCAAAACTCAAGCCGAAATGCAGAGAGCGCTCCGTGTTGGCATCCACAGCTTCAATATCGAGTCCGAAGCGGAACTGGATATGCTCAACAAGACCACGCTCGAGATGAGTATCCAGACAAATATCTCCTTCCGCGTTAATCCGGATGTTGATCCAAAAACCCATCCCTACATTGCCACGGGGCTAAAAGAGACCAAGTTTGGCGTATCTGTTAAAAAAGCAAAATCGCTTTATAGACGCGCAGCCAAAATGGCACAACTGCACATCCACGGCGTAGATTGCCACATCGGCTCGCAGATCACGACCATCGAGCCTTTTCTCGAGGCACTGGATCGCTTGCTCCATTTAATTGATGAACTTGCTGAAGAGGGGATCATCATCAAAACATTGGATATGGGCGGTGGATTGGGCATTGATTACACAGAAGAAGGAATATCCTCCCCCACGACATATATGACAGCTCTGCTCGAGCGCGTCAGCGGACGTGATTTGAGCTTGGTCGTTGAACCCGGCCGTTCGATCGTGGGAGATACAGGCTTGCTACTGACACGCATCATCTCCATCAAGGAAACTGAAGACAAAAAATTCGCCGTCATTGACGCCGCCATGAACGATCTACATCGTCCCGCTCTCTATCAGGCCTGGCATAGTATCTTGCCCCTCACCCAGCACAGCGCAGGAGAGAGCAAAACTTACGATATTGCCGGTCCCGTTTGCGAAAGTAGCGATTTTCTTGGCAAAGAACGTGAGCTAAATATCCAGGCAGGCGATTTACTTGCCATCATGGATGCGGGAGCCTATGGTTTTTCGATGGCGTCTAATTACAACGCCCGCCCCCGCCCAGCCGAAGTGATGGTGCGTGGAGAAGAAGCGAAAATAATTCGAGCACGAGAAAGCTATGAAGATTTGATGCGCGGCGAGGCAAAATTCGATTAAAATTGACTAGCTCTCTTTTTTTTCTTATACTTGACCTACATTAACGCGCAATAAGGAGAAGGACATGAATAATTTGGATGCTATCCTTGAAGTTGCAATTGGCTTGGTTCTCACTTGGCTCATCTTAAGTGTCGCCACAGTGGAAGTGCAAGATATAATCACTAAATGGCTTGGACGCCGCGCGAAATTTCTCGAGCAGTCCATTCTCGAAATGTTTCAATATGACCAAAGCTATGTTGAGCTATTTTACGATCAGCCCGTTATTCAGGCTCTTTATCCCAGAAATCGCAAAGGTAAGATCAAGAAGAATATTTTCGGGCAAGAGATCAAGCCGGGTTATATCCCTAATGATGCCTTTGCAGAAGCAGCCCTCGAAATGTTTATTAACCTGGGTACTGAGCAAGATCAGCTAGGGCAAGCGACAGCATCCATTGAGCGCTGCCTGGAAGAGGTCGATAAACTAAAGGATCAAAACGAAAAACTTTGGTATTTTGTGCAACGCATTCTCCCCAATTTTGACGGAAAAGAAGCCGTAGAAAAAATTAATAAAACACATAAAAAAGCCGTTGAGTTTAAGGTAAATGCCGAAAACTGGTTCGACGCAAGCATGCAACGGGCAAGTTACTTTTATAAAGTAAATGCAAAAAACTGGGCTTTCTTCATCGGTTTTGCCTTGGCAGCAATTTTTAATGTGGATTCGCTTCAGATCACCAATCAGCTTTGGCGGGAGCCAACGCTGCGTCAATCGCTGATAGCCCAAGCGCAAGTTGCTGACGAAAACACAGGGCCAGACACCGTTGCTGAACTCGAAGAATACTATACAGACCTAAAGCTGCCTGTTGGCTGGGAAGTAGGGCAAGCAGCCAGCATCTCATTGCAAGGCTGGCTTACTAAATTATTCGGTTTCCTCATCAGTGGTTTGGCAGCCATGCAAGGCGCACCTTTCTGGTTTGAGTTCCTCAAAAAGCTGCTTAAATTCAAGGGAGGCTCGAAAGCAGAAAGCGAGTCACCCCCGCCGCCATCTGCTCCACCACCAGCCTCTACTGAAATTGAAGCTGTCGGCTAAAAGACCTAAAAGAGGGTTGCAGTAATTGCAACCCTCTTTTGATACCCAGTATAATAAATGCTATGACAGATCTATTTGACCACAAGATGCAAGAAAATCTCAAAAAAGAAGCCCCTCTGGCCGCGCGTATGCGCCCTCGCACGCTTGATGATTATGTCGGGCAAGAGCATATCGTTGGCGAGGGGAAATTGCTGCGGCGCGCCATTGAAGCCGATCGGCTTTTCTCCTCAATTCTACTTTGGGGACCTCCGGGCACGGGGAAAACCACGCTCGCGCAGATCATCGCAAACCAAACAGAATCTCACTTTGAAACCCTCTCCGCTGTTTTGGATGGCAAACCTCGCCTACGGGAGGTAATCCACGAGGCATTGGAACGACGCAAATTATATAATAAGGGCACAATTCTCTTCGTGGACGAGGTACATCGCTGGAATAAAGCTCAACAAGATGCGCTTTTGCCCCACGTTGAGAATGGGACAATTAGATTGATCGGCGCAACAACGGAGAATCCTTTCTTCGAGGTGATCGGTGCCCTTGTCTCGCGCTCCCGTGTTTTTCAGTTGCGAGGCCTCAACCAGCGTGAGTGCGGCATTTTGCTGGATCGCGCTCTAAGCGACGAGAAACAGGGATTTGGCTCGAGACGAATTAACCTTCACGAAGCAGCACGCAAGCACCTCGTCGAGTTCGCTACCGGAGATGCTCGAAATGCCTTAAATGCTCTCGAGCTGGCAGTCGAATCTACCAAAGCAGATGCAGACGGGATCATCCAAATCACCCTTGAAGTAGCGCAAGAATCCATCCAGCGACGAGCGGTGCTCTATGACAAAGACGGCGATTCGCATTACGATACAGTTTCGGCTTTTATCAAATCGGTGCGCGGCTCAGACCCCGATGCTGCGCTTTATTGGCTGGCAAAGATGATCTATGCCGGTGAAGACCCGCGCTTTATTGTGCGGCGTTTGCTAATTTTGGCTGGCGAAGATATTGGCTTGGCAGACCCAATGGGATTGGTTGTAGCAAATGCTGCGGCGCAGGCTTTTGAGTTTGTCGGCATGCCCGAGGGGATTTACTCTATCGTAGAGGCAACGCTTTATTTGGCGACTGCGCCAAAATCCAATAGCACGGGGGCGTATTTTAAGGCATTGAAGAGACTCGAAGATCAGGGGCAAATTTCTGTGCCAAATCATCTCAAAGATAATAATCGTGATGCCGAGGCACTGGGACATGGCAAAGGATATCTTTACCCCCACGAGGGAGATGGGCATTTTACGCCACAGCAATATCTGCCCAAACGCCTATTAGGAACCTATTTTTAC
>JABGQT010000051.1 GCA_018648685.1 Anaerolineae bacterium | reverse complement strand
ATCTACCAAAGGTGTTCGATACTGTATCGCGATGCACTTGATAAATACGAGCTATATCGTTTATAGAGAATTTCTCTGAACTCAACAAGAGCATATGCGCTCGGCGACGTACAAGATGTGAAGCATGATATTTGAATAACGAGTTTAGCTTTTCTTTATCTTCCAATGAAAATTGAGCTATATATTTCATAATCTGGCACCTTCTTTTTGAACATCATTTTACCAACTTCTTTTACTGAAAAACTTTTGCTCGAGTACTTAACGAGGGCAAGCTAATTTATCCTATTCAAGCAGACACTCGGTTTTTGTCTGGCTATTGAGACCGTTCTTTGCATCAGCACTGTTTTCAAACGAGACTTCATTTGTAAAAGAAAAAACCGAGTGTCTTTCTACGCTTCAAAAATATCAGAACTTTATAAGAGTCTATTAACATCCCTTGACGTTGATTAAGGGGGCAAGTATCATTTGGGACGAAATTAGCACCTTGATGCTTAGGGTGCTAAAATTTTGTATAAGGATATTTTTGCTCGATGGCTAAAACCTTAAAACCACTTGGCGACCGCATTATCGTGGAATCAATCAAGGACGATCTCTCTGCTGGCGGAATTGCTTTGCCCGAAACGGCGAAGGATGAGCCCCAACGGGGATTTGTGCTTGCTGTAGGCCCCGGCTTACGCGCTACGAGTGGCGAAAGGATAACGATGGATGTGGTAGTTGGCGATGAAATTTTATTCGCTCGCTATGGCGGCTCATCGTTGAAGCATGAAGGCAAAGATTTACTTATTCTCCGCGAGGATGAAATTCTCGCAATAATCGAAAACTAATTCAATATATTTGGAGGCTCTACCAATGGCAAAACAACTTTTATTCGGCGAAGAAGCACGTCGTAGCCTTAAAGAAGGCATGGACGTACTCGCAAATGCAGTCGCAACTACACTCGGCCCTAAAGGTCGTAATGTTGCTCTCGATCGTAGCTTCGGCTCCCCTACCATCACCCATGATGGCGTGACGGTTGCCAAAGAAATCGAACTCGAAGACCCTTACCAAAATATGGGCGCACAGCTTCTTAAAGAAGCCGCCACCAAAACCAACGATATCGCTGGTGACGGCACAACCACATCCACCGTTTTGGCGCACGCCATTGTCACCGAAGGTTTGAAAACCCTCGCCGCTGGCTCTAACGCAATGCTCCTCAAAGGTGGCATCCAAAAAGCATCCCACGCTGTTGCAGAAAAAATCAGCGAATTGGCTGTTGAAGTTACCAGCCGAGAAGCGATTGCTAATGTTGCATCCATCTCTGCGCAAGACCGCATGATTGGCGAATTGATCGCAGACGTAATGGACAAAGTTGGTAACGACGGCGTTATCACCGTTGAAGAATCCAAAGGTTTGCAGTTCGAGACCGAATATGTAGAAGGTATGCAATTCGATCGTGGCTACCTTTCCCCTTATTTCATCACCGATTCTGACAGCATGGAAGCCGTGATTGAAAACCCCTATATCCTCATCCACGAAAAGAAGATTTCTTCTGCTCAAGATTTGGTACCTTTGCTCGAAAAACTAATCCAAACTGGCAAACGCGACCTCGTAATTCTCGCTGAAGACATTGATGGCGAAGCTCTCGCCACCCTCGTACTCAACAAATTGCGCGGTATGCTCAATGTTTTGGCTATCAAAGCCCCAGGATTTGGCGATCGCCGCAAAGCGATGATGAACGATATTGCTATTCTCACCGGCGGTACAGTGATTGCCGAAGAGACTGGCGGAAGCCTCGAAACCGCAACTGTTGATGACCTCGGTCAGGCAGAAAAAGTTTCCTCCGATAAAGAAAACACCGTTATCGTTAGCGGCAAAGGCGATGCAGACCAAATTAAAGGTCGTGTTGAGCAAATTCGTGTTGAAATCGAAAGAAGCACCAGCGACTACGACAGCGAAAAACTCCAAGAACGCCTTGCTAAACTTTCCGGTGGCGTTGCTATCATCCGTGTGGGTGCCGCAACCGAAACCGAACTCAAAGAAAAGAAACACCGCGTTGAAGACGCACTCTCTGCAACTCGTGCCGCAGTAGAAGAAGGTATCGTCCCCGGTGGCGGTGTTGCCCTTCTTAACGCCATGGTTGCACTCGAAGGTCTCACCGGCGATAACGATGACGAACAAACCGGCATCAATATCGTTGAGAAAGCCCTCACCGTTCCCATGCGCAAAATTGCTGAAAATGCAGGCAAAGATGGCGCCGTCATCGTCGCCAATGTTCAACGTGAAGAAGATAGCAAAATTGGCTATAACGTTCTCACCGAAGAATATGTAGACATGCTCGAAGCTGGTGTTATTGACCCCGCCAAAGTAACCCGTGGCGCACTCGAAAACGCCGCATCCATCGCCGCTATGATCCTCACCACCGAAGCTCTCATCACCGATGTTCCATCTGAAGCTGGTGCAGGTCCCGCTATGCCTCCTGGTGGCATGGGCGGTATGCCCGGCATGATGTAAGCCGAATATAAAATGATTTTAAAAACCCCGTTCATTATTGAACGGGGTTTTTGCTTTACGGTATAATTTCATCCTAAAAGAGATGTGCGCTGCATCCGCTTTTGGATGCGTTGCACATCGTGTCTTATAATATCCCCCGAAGTGCAACGCATTTTAGAAATGCAATGCACTTCTATCGCTATTTACTCATGACAAGGATTTTATTTTCTCTTGGATACCAGAACTTGCTTCCGTTTTTTAGCTTTATTTTTACTCCCTATCTTAGCTGCTTGTGGAACACCTCAGGACGCACCTGACCCTACACTTGCTCCCGCTACCCAAACATCTACCCCACCCACCGCGACAGCGATTCCCGCCGCGGCGACTGTGAATGGCGATGTAATTTCTCTCGAAGAGTTCAACGCCGAATTAATCCGTTTTCAACAGGCACAAGAAGCTTTAGGAAAAACTGTTCCTATTGGAGAAGCTGAAGAACGCGTCCTGAATGATTTAGTTGACCAAATACTCTTATCCCAAGCCGCGCGCGAGGCAGGATTCACGCTCACGGATGCCGAAGTAAAAGCTCGGATCGAGGCTTTAGCGGTAGATATTGGGGGCGAGGAGAATCTATCCACTTGGCTGGCAAGCCATAACTACACGCGCGAATCGCTTGCTTCATCCCTCCAAAAAGCGATTTCAGCAGCCTGGATGCGTGACAATATCCTTGCAGATCTCCCCAGTACCGCCGAACAGGTACACGCCCAGCAGATTTTGCTCTATAATCGGGAGACGGCTGAGGAAATCCAAGCGAGATTAGAAGCTGGCGTTAGTTTTGACGATTTGGCGGCGGCCTATGACCCAAATACCAATGGCGAGCTAGGCTGGTTTCCACGAAATTATTTGCTTGAGCAGAGCATCGAAGATGCTGCCTTCTCGTTGGAGATTGGGCAACCAAGTGAAATTATAGAGACAGAAGTTGGTTTTCATATTATTATGGTCTTGGAATATGAAGCAAACCGACCATTTTCACCCGATGCGTTGTTGGCGATACAAGAAGAAGCTTTGCATAATTGGCTGCAAAATACGCGTGAAGCGAGTAAAATAGAGAGATAGAAATACAAATCCCTAACAGGATGGAGAATCACTTATGGCAGATTTTGATTACACAGATGATAGTTTTGTAGAAGAAGTAGAAGAGGAAAAGAAAAGTTTCAGCATTGATATGTTGGATATTTTCTCGATCCTTCTTTTGATTGCAGCTGCTTGTTTGGGCGCATATTTTTTGCTGGTATTCGTTAACCCTTATACAGCAATGAATCCATTGCCCCCTAATACACCTATCCCACCAGTGATCATCCCTTCCCCAACAAATACCCCCTTGGGACTAAATACCTTGTGGACAGAAACCCCTACTATTCAACCATCCATTACACCAACTTCTCGGTCTACTTTTACACCGATCCCCACAAATACCCCCTTGAAGCTTTTCACAGAAACCTTTACCCCAGAGGCACCCACCGCGACTGCAACTCCGCAGATGCCCTTTGAGGCAAATATCCAGCAAATAAGCAGCACTGTTATGCACTCTGATACCAGTTGCAATTGGCTCGGCGTTGGCGGCACAGTAGAAGATGCAGATAAAAGTCCTATCTTGGGCGTTGTAGTACGCGTTCAGGGAACATTAGTTGGTAGCACCGTTGATCAGACGACCGTTGCGGGCGTTAGTCCGGCCTATGGAAAATCTGGCTTTGAATTTGTATTAGGGGATGCTCCCCTCCCCTCAGATAATACTTTATATATTCGTCTCTTCGACCAGGCTGGCTTACCCCTCTCGGATGAAGTCCGCTTTAGCACATCAGGGGAATGTGAAACAAATCTGACCCTGATACGCTTTACGAAAGTGCGGTAAAAGAAACCAGAACATACAATTGTTAACGCAAATCTCCCCTTCCGTTGAAAGGAAGGGGAGATTTTTATTTTCCTGATTCCTGATAACTAATCCCCGATTTTTAAATCTCCAGATTCCAGGCTGCATATTTCTCATTCTTCCCACGGAGAATATCGAAGAATAGCTCGCGCAATTTTGTAGCGACAGGTCCCATCACCTCATCACCAACCGGGCGGTGATCCACTTTTGTGATCGCGGTTACTTGGGCGGCTGTTCCCGTCATAAAGAACTCATCACAGATATAGATTTCCGTGCGGTCAATCGGACGCTCGACAACTTCCATGCCCAGTTCTTCGGCAGCAAGCTCCATAATAGAGCGGCGCGTAATCCCTTCAAGGATGTTTTCATAAACAGCAGGGGTATATAAAACACCATCCCGCACCATAAAGACATTCTCCGCACTCCCTTCTGAAAGGTGTCCAGATTGTGTTAATACAAGAGCCTCATCAAAACCAGAGCGGACAGCATCCGTTTTGATAAACGCCGAGTTTGCATACGCACCACTGATCTTGCCACGCGCGGGGATGACATTATCATCCAAACGCCGCCATGAAGAGACGGTCACATGGGCGTTCGTATCATTGGAAACATATTTTCCAAAAGGCAAAGCCACGATCGAAAAATCAGCCTCTACATCATGCAATTTTACGCCGATCATCTCAGAAGATTTATATGCCAAAGGGCGAATATAAACATCTTCACTAAAGCCGCCTTTCTTGACCAGGTCAATTGTGTGCTGCGTCAAACTTTCTGGCGTTTCACCCAAATCCATCAGCATCATCTTGCAGGAATTCAAAAAGCGTTTGTAGTGATCATAAGGGCGGAAAAGATATAGCTTGCCATTATCATCATTTTTATAGGCGCGCACGCCACCGAAAACCCCTGTCCCGTAATTTAGTGCGTGTGTTAAAATCCCAACTTTCGCCTCAGCGTAGGGGACAATCTCGCCTTTAAAATAAGCATATTCTGGTAAATTCATAAAGAGCCTCCGTTTGGATAATTAATTTCGCTGATTATACCTCGCATTAGCCTCCCCTATTTTTGTACTTCAAAATGGGGAGCAGAGAGGACTAGCGCGCATCTATTTGGATGATTTCATCTCCTCCAAATGGATTTTGCAACCCATCGGATTCTAGCCTCATTACGCGGCTATTTGCAAAAAAGGCAAAATCGAATTCGCTCTTGTCCCCAGCTTGCTTGCCGGGAATTGGCATCAGCCGTGCTGTAAGCGGTTTCGCCAACCGAAGCGACATGGCTGAGACATCGAGCAATAAAGCGGCAATTTGCTCGACTGATACATCTCCCGCCAAGGGGACGGTGTCCAGCCCTGTTCCACAAACGGCAGAGTAGAGAAGCAAATCCTTAACTGTCAAACTTCCGCCCGCGGCACGTTTTGCCAAAATTAAATCTTCGAGAACAGGCATCATCATCCCGTTGAAGCCGGTGTGCAAAAAGTCTGCTTTTTGAATGGATTCTGCCAAAATAGCGGCAGCCGCGAGTGAGCCGTGCATCCCCACTTTGGGAACGCCGAACTTCTCCATCGCGCCGCCAAGAGAAATCGCATCATCAGGGAAGGGGGCAAGAGAAAAGTCGAGACCCAAGAAGTTGAGATTCAGCGAGTCAGCGATTTTTGTTAATTTCTTTCCATGCACTTCAAAACTCACAATGAGACTTTTCCGTCCATCGTCCACCGTCTTCTGTCCTCCAAAGGCATCTACCGCTAAATCTGCGGCTTCGAGAGCGAGAGCGAAAGCTGGCTCATCACTATCGTGATAGGAAGCAGGGAAAAAAGGACCACCAGCAGGGACATTTGCAAGAGCAGTGAAGCATAAGTTAGCAAATCCATTGGCTTCTATCGTGGCAGATTTGACAATCACATCGGCGCAGGCTTTGATGGCTTTGAGCGAAATTCCGTCTTGGGCGGATGCCATTTCTCCCGAAAAGAAGATATTTTCACTTGCCGCAATTGCCTCAGGGATAATCTCGTAGCTACGTGGAAAGTTGGGAAGCGCGGGTCCGAGAGATGCGTACTCTGCATCCATTGTCTCCATAGCGGAGGCAAGTTGATGCGCGAGCGCAGGCGTTTTATCCAATTGATTTTTGCCCAAAATTTGGGTAAAAGAAGGCGTTGATAAACGCGTGGTCTGGACTTCGTATCCCGCATTCTGATATGCCAATTTTGCTTTGCGAAGAAAGTTATCGGCGGCGCGAAGTTTGGCATCGTCTAGCGGAAATCCGGGGTTGAAGAAATAAGTAATGGAACGAATTTTCATAGGATAATCCTTTGTGGTTTAGAATAAGGGAAATTCTAACGCATAAGAAGGAGAAATAATGGCTTTTCTTGACCTTTTGACCCTGGCAGAAAAAGAGATCGTACCCGGCTTTCACGGGAAATTTGCTCACACCGAAAATATGACCGCATCCTTTTGGCGCATCGAAGCAGGGGCAGAATTACCCGAACACGCCCACCCGCAAGAGCAGATTTCGGTGGTTGTTGCGGGGCAATTTGAAATGACGCTCGATGGCAAAAAAGAATTACTTGAAAAAGGAAAAGTTGCGCTAATTCCTGCTAACGTGAAACATAGCGGAAAAGCGTTGACCGATTGCGAAATTATGGATGTTTTTTATCCCGTGCGGGAAGGTTATCGGTAGCTTTTATGGGTAAAAGTTGGTGTAAAATAACCTTGTGCCGGAAATGATTTTGACGCCCAGAGTCATTTGTGCGACATAAAATGGCGCATAATACTTGGCAGAAATCATTTGGACTCATTTCTTTGATGTATAATCTTCAAAACGTAGTATTAGATGGAAATTATTTCCGCCTATCACCTAGTTGGGCTGCTACTTAATGTATATAATGAACCCCGAAAACTAGACCACAGGTTAAGATAGAATCCCAAAAATTT
>JABGQT010000082.1 GCA_018648685.1 Anaerolineae bacterium | reverse complement strand
CGAAATATCCTGCTCACTTAATTGATTTCATATAACCGCTGTTTTAGACACTCCCGAAATCCTTTGTGAGAGTTTTTTGTTTGTGAATTAAGGTATAATCTCGCTGGAAGTTGTCTGACAACTTCCAGCGATAAACGAAAACCAATTTCAATCCTATTTGGAGGCATTCCATGTACAAAAAGCTCTTTATCCCTGGTCCTACTCATGTTGTAGATGAGGTCCTTGAAGCAATGGCAGTCCCGATGATCGGACATCGCGATTCCCTCTATTCTGATATGCACGGGGAAGTCGTTGAAAAGCTCAAGAAAATGCTTTATACCGACAATCGTATTTATCTTTCTACATCCTCTTCTACAGGCATGATGGAAGGCGCGATCCGCAACTGTGTGCAGAAAAAAGCCCTAATGACCAATTGTGGCGCATTTTCCAAACGTTGGGCACAAATTGCGACTGCCAACGGAAAAGAAACAGAAGTCATCACTGTAGAAATGGGCGAAGCTGTCACCCCCGAAATGGTTGATGAAAAACTTGCGCAAGGCGGTTTTGATTCCGTTTGTATTACCCACAATGAAACATCAACGGGTGTTACGAATCCCATTAAAGAGATTGCTGCTTTAGTCAAAGAAAAATATCCTGATGTGTTAGTGCTCGTTGATGCTGTCAGCATTATGTCTGGCGCAGAAATTCGTGTCGATGACTGGGGCTTGGATGTTGTTCTCGCAGGCACCCAAAAAGCTTTTGCTCTTCCCCCGGGACTGTGTGTTATCACGGTCAGTGATGCTGCTTATGCTCGTTCAGAGACAACTGAAAATAAAGGCTATTACTTCGACTTTGTAGCATTAGAAGGCAAAGCTGTAAAAAGCCAAACACCTGCTACACCTGCGATCAGCCTAATTCATGCTCTCAACGTACAAATGGATCGCATTCTCGCTGAAGGCGTTGAAAATCGTTTTGCTCGCCACGCTGAAATGGCAAAATATGTTCAAGATTGGGCACGCAAGCATTTCGAACTCTATGCAGATGATGAAAGATACCTTTCTCCAACTATCACCAATATCAAGAATACGCGCGGGATTAGTGTTGCTGACCTGAACAAGGAACTTGCTAAACGCGGCGCAATGCTCTCAAATGGATACGGTGCCCTGAAAGAAAAATCCTTCCGCATCGCACACATGGGTGATTTGCAGATGGAAGATCTCAAATGGTTGACCGCTCAGATCGAAGACATTTTGGGACTCTAAAGCCTATTGCGTAATACGTATTGCGTAAGTTGATTGTCGTTCAGTCATTATGCAATACGAAATACGCATTACGAGAAAAAAGGAAATAAAATGAAAGTACTAATTTGTGATGCAACGGCACAAGCAGCTCTCGATATGATCTCCGAAGCTGGCATTGAAGTTGTCAATAAACCGGATATTACTCCCGAAGAATTACTGGAAGAAATTTCACAATATGATGCGATGGTCGTGCGTAGCCGCACCCAAGTCCGCAGACCGGTAATCGATGCAGCAATCAAACTCAAAGCCATTGTTCGTGGTGGTGTAGGTCTGGATAATATTGATGTGAAATATGCTGGTTCAAAAGGAATTCAAGTGCTTAACACTCCTACAGCTTCTACTGCTGCTGTGGCTGAATTAACAGTTGGGTATATCTTTGCGCTTGCACGCCATATCCCACAAATGACCATCTCCATGGAAGAAGGTGAATGGGCGAAAAAATCCTTTACGGGAACGGAAATAGCAGGAAAAACTTTGGGATTGGTCGGTGTTGGGAGCATCGGGCAAGCCTCAGGAAACAAAGCGAATGCACTCGGCATGCGGGTGATCGCTTACGATCCTTATGTGACATCTGCTCATGGTATTGAGTTAATTGAAGAGCTTGACGATCTTCTTACCCGTGCAGACTATATCAGTTTACACGTTCCCTACACTGAAGAAACCCATAACATTCTCGATGCAGATGCTTTTACGAAAATGAAAGATGGTGTAAATATCATCAATTGCGGACGCGGCGGAACAATTGATGAAGATGCTCTATTTAAAGCTCTCGAGAGTGGAAAAGTAGCTGGTGCAGCTTTGGATGTATATACCGAAGAACCCAGCATGGGGCATAAACTCTATACTTTGCCTCAAGTGATCGGTTCACCGCATATTGGTGCCGGCACAGTTGAAGCGAAAGCTCGCGTAGGCACAGAAGTTGCCAAGAACGTGATCAACGCATTGAAAGGGTAATTCAAATAAAGATTTGTGATTGACGCGGGAGAGAGTGAAAGCTTCCCGTGCTATCCATTTACAAAACAGGAGAAAAGATGGCAAAGCTAAAACCATTTAACGGTATTCGTTATAACCCTGAAAAAATTGATGATATCGCCACTGTCATTAGCCAACCTTATGATCGCGTGCGTCATGGTTTGCAAGATAAGTATTATGCGCTCAACGAGTTCAACGTAACCCGCATGATCAAGGGGAAAGAATTCGAAAGCGACAATGCTGAAGAAAATGTCTACACACGTGCACAGGCTTTTTTGAGTAAATGGCTCGCAGAAGGTGTCTTGATCCGTGAAGAAAAACCGGCTATTTATGTCTATCATCAGGAATTTGTGCTCAATGGTGAACAGGTCACACGCAAGGCAATGATCTCTGCGTTGGAATTAGCCAAATTTGAAGAAGGCATTGTTCTTCCTCACGAAAAAACGCATGATGGCCCCAAAATGGACCGCTTGAATCTTACTCGCGCGACCGAAGCCTATTATGGCAACATCTTCATTCTTTATCCCGATGCCGAAAATAAAATAGACAGCATACTGGATGCCGCAATTCAACGCGACCCCGATGTGGATGTGCGTGAACTTTTCGAAAAAGATGTGCGCCAAAAAATGTGGGTAGTCACGGACGAGAATGTACTCGCCGTTGTTCAGGCAGAAATGGCTCCCAAAACAGGCTTGATCATTGCTGATGGGCATCATCGTTATGAAACCGCCATTGCCTATAGAGAAGAGCAGCGCGCGAAATTCCCCGATGCGCCCGCCGATGCTGCCTTCAATTATCTGATGGTCGCGCTCGTCAGCATGAGCAATTCGGGTCTGACCATTTTACCCACGCATCGTCTGATCTTTGATTATGAAAAGATGAGCGCAAAAGAAGTTTTAGCTAAAGCAGCCGAATACTTCGATATAGAAGAAGTAGCGGATCGCGCTGCGCTGGAAGCCAAAATGGGCTCGGTCATTGGCAAAATGGGCTGCTTCGGTTTAGTGAGCAATAACGCGGTTTACTTCCTGGAATTGAAATCTGCTTCCGTTATGGAAACACTTGCCCCGACCCGAGCAGATGTTTGGCAAACTCTCGACGCAAGCTTTCTGCACAAACTCCTGCTTGAGCACGTTATGGGCATCAGCGAAGAAGTGATCGATTCCAAAAAAGGCATCGAATATCTTCGCGAACCCGATCTTGGCTACGAGCGCGTTGCCAATGAAGAGACCGCTTTCCTCTTCATCGTCAATGCTACCCGCATGGAGCAGATCACTGCCTGCACCGCCGTAGACGAGAAAATGCCCCAAAAGTCGACCGATTTTTATCCGAAAGTAGTCACCGGTTTGGCTGTTTTGGACGTTAGCGCAGATAAAACTCTCTAAATAAACGAAACCTGACAGGTCTTCAAGACCTGTCAGGTTTTTTGCAAGAGTAAGTGTTTATTTTTTATTGAGTTGGGAGTGACACTTGGAGCGTTAAGATGGACGATGGTTTTATTTGGATTTTGATAATAGCTTTTGTGGTGATTGTCATAAAAAACAGGATGCCTAAGCAGGGTATGACAAAGCGATCTAGAGGAAAGCGCCGATATCGTCGTTCGCCAACCGCATTAGAACAAATTGCGAATAGAACCAACCGCGCACAAAAACTAGCTCTCAATCGTTTAATTGAGGGGCGCTCAGATGCTATTGAAACCCTTTCTCCATCCGATCTTGAAAAATTAGCAGCAAAAACATACAGCCTTTTGGGGTATAAAAATGTTAAGCATACAGGTGGGAGTAATGATGGTGGAGTAGACGTTTGGATGCTCAACAAAAAAGGCTTTGTAGAAATTGTGCAATGCAAACAAAAAGTTAATCGAATTTCGAAAACTGAGCTAATTACTTTTTCAAAAACTATGAAACAGCAACATGCTGAACATGGTCATTATTGGGCTCCAGGTGGCTTTACTCAACCAGCAATTGATTATGCAGAAGAGAAAAATATGAGGTTGTACGAGAGTGTTCATATTCGTAGACTCATAGTAAAGATTGCTCATAAAGACTGATGAAACCAAAATATTTAAAACTTCTTCTCAATATTTATCCACCCTATCTTGGTGCGGGAATTTTCGTTCAGCATATCAGCGATGATTATCGTGAAGTGATCGTTTCGATGAAATTGCGCTGGTATAACCGCAATTATGTCGGAACGCATTTTGGTGGCAGTTTGGCTTCGATGACCGACCCATTCTTTATGTTGATGCTGATGAATATTTTGGGGAAGGAATATGTTGTTTGGGATCAGGCAGCGCGGATCAAGTTTATCCGTCCGGGGCGGGGGAGGGTGGTAGCACGTTTCCACTTGAATCAGGCGCAAATAGACGAGATTCATGTCCAAACGCAGAGCAGTGCGGTTTTTCGTCCCGAATATGAAGTAGAAATTGTGGATGAAGAGGGGCAAGTTGTGGCTCAAGTTGTCAAAGAGGAATATATCCGCAAAAAGGCTTGAAAAATTTATTGACTTTCGCCTTTCTTATGCTATAATACAGCCCGTTAAGCTCCCGTTGATAAAGAACGGGAGCAAAATTTTGTCAAAACCCAAACTTTCCCGCAATCAGGCGTTGGGATAATTATCCTCGCAGGAGATGTGGCAGAGTGAAGATTGGAGAATAAATATGAAGTATGCTATTGTTGAAAGTGGCGGCAAGCAATATAAGGCCGTCGAAGGCGGGATGATCGAGGTTGATCGTCTTGTTGATGAAGAAGGTGCCAAGATTAATTTAGAGCGTGTGCTTATGGTCGTTGATGGTGATAATTACACTGTCGGGACTCCCGAAGTGGATGGTGTAAAAGTTAAAGCAACCGTCGATGCACATTTCAAAGGCCCCAAGGTGATCGTTTTCAAATATCATCCAAAGAAACGCTATAGACTTAAAAAAGGTCATCGTCAACAACACACTCGTTTGATGATTGAGAAGATTGGTTAGGAGTAAATCATGGCACATAAAACAGGTGGCGGTTCCACTAGTAATGGTCGCGATAGTAAATCAAAACGTCTGGGCGTAAAACGCTATGCAGGCGAGCATGTGATCTCTGGCAATATCTTGGTTCGTCAACGTGGCACACGCATTAAACCCGGAAAAAACGTTGGGCTGGGCAAAGATCATACAATTTTCGCTGTTATCGAAGGTACAGTGATGTTTGATATTACCCGTGGACGCAAGCGCATTAATGTTGTTCCACTTGAGAGCTAGGTCGGACAAAAAGGAAAGAAAATGAAACCCAAGATTCACCCCAAATATTTTTCGGAATCCACTGTGACTTGCGCTGCTTGCGGAAACACTTGGAAGACCGGTTCTACCCAGCCTGAAATCAAGACTGAAATTTGTTCCAATTGTCATCCTTTTTATACAGGCGATTTGCAGCGAATTGTCGATACCGAAGGTCAAGTTGATCGCTTCTACAAACGTTTGCAGGCTCGCGAAGAATATGTCCAGGAAAAAACAGCAAAGGAGCAAGCACTTGTTTCCCCGACTCGATCCATTGACGAGTTAGGGCTGAGCAAAAGAGCGAACGATTCTTTGTTGAAAGCTGGCATTACTAATGTTGGTGATTTTATGGCTAAATACGCTGAAGGCGAAAAAGAATTGCTTGCAATTTCTGGCTTTGGTCAAAAATCATTAATTGACGCGAAAAAAGCGTTGCGCACAATGGGATACGATCTTCCCGAAGCCGACGAGTAAGACAAGGCTTGCACTAAATATAAACTCAGGTACACTTAATGGGCAGAGGCTTTTGCATCTGCCCATTTTATGTTATAGGACGGGTTATATAGATTGCCCATAAATTAACCTTGCGAGAGTTGATTTTGAGTTCAACGCTTCGGAAGGAAAACTCTCGCAAGGTTTTTTCAAATCTTTTACTTGTTTATTCAGGCATTATTCAAGGAGTAGCATGAAGCATAATAATGGATCCATTGAAGTCATCACAGGCTCAATGTTTTGCGGCAAAACGGATGAATTAATTCGCCGTTTGCGCCGCGCTACGATCGCAAAACAGAAAATTCAAGTTTTCAAGCCCGCTATTGATATTCGTTATGCTGTTGAAAAGGTAACTTCTCATGCTGGGGCGCAATTTGATGCGCTGCCTGTTGAAAACAGCAGTGAAATTCTAAACCGCCTTGAAGAAGATGCTACCGTTATTGCGATAGACGAAGCACAGTTTTTTGATGAAGGCATCATTAGTGTTGCTACAAAACTCGCCGAAAGTGGTTTGCGCGTTATTGTCGCAGGGCTAGATACAGATTTTCGCGCTGAGCCTTTTGGTCCCATACCTGCGCTCATGGCAAAAGCTGAAAAAGTACGAAAGTTGCGTGCCATCTGCGTTGTCTGCGGAGATGATGCCAGCCGAACACAACGGCTTGTGAACGGAGAGCCTGCCAAATATGATGACCCGGTTGTGATCGTTGGGGCAGACGAACTCTATGAAGCGCGCTGCCGCGAACACCACAAAGTACCACGTTAGGAGGAGAAAAAATGGTTGAAGATTATAAAAACTTCCTTGCAGAAATTCTCATAGACAGAGATGAGTTGCAAGAACGTATCGCAGAGTTGGGCGAAAAGATCAGCAAAGATTATGAAGGCAAAGAATTGCTTCTTGTTTGCATTTTGCGCGGCGGTGTCTTTTTTACCGTTGACCTGATGAAGAGAATAGATATTCCCCACGTTGTCGAATTCATGGGTATTTCTTCCTATGGCTTAGGTGCGCGCGAATCAACTGGCAATGTGCGCATCACCTATGACCTTCAAACAAATATCAAAGACAAGCACGTTCTTCTTGTTGAAGATATTATCGACAGCGGACACACCCTCGCTTCGGTTATCGAGAAGCTCGAGGTTCAAAAACCTGCTTCCCTCGAAGTATGCACCTTGCTCGACAAAGCCTCCCGCCGTGAAGTGGATGTTCCCATCAAATATTGTGGGTTTGACATCGAAGATAAATTCGTCTTTGGCTACGGGCTAGATATTGATGAATACTTCCGCGGTCTACCTTTTGTTGGTGTTGTTGATCTCGATAAATATCAGCCTGAAGACTAAAAAATGACCAAGTCACCGCCGCCCAACTCTCCCTATGCCGGACGTTGGGTGGCGCGTGTGCGTCAAAAAATTATTGCACATGGCGGTACGCCCGAACAAGCTCGCCATGCGGTCAAAAAATCTCGTCATAAAGAAAAGCCAGAAATCATTTATATGCCACTCCCTCTTTCTCTCCCACCCCTTTTATCGGATGTGGTGGATGCCCTCCCCGCAGATCAACCCTTATATTTAATTGGAGGAGCTGTCCGCGATATGCTGCTTGGACGCGTCAGCCACGACCTTGATTTTGGATTGCCAACGCTTAATAAGCCTGTCGAGGCCCTAAAAGTTGCCCGCCAAATAGCGAATAAGATCGGTGCAGCCTATTACCCCCTCGATGGTGAACGCGGGGCGGCGCGTCTTGTTCTCATTCATGAAGACGGAGCGCGCGATGTACTTGATTTTGCAGCTTTTCGTGGCGAAAACCTCGAAGAAGACCTGCGTGGGAGAGATTTTACGCTTAACGCCATCGCGTTAGATGCGCGTAGCCAGAAACTCCATGATCCCCTTGGTGGCGCGGCAGATTTGCGGTCTAAAGAATTGCGTACTTGCTCACCAACAAGTCTGAGCGATGATCCCGTTCGTGTTTTGCGAGCAGTACGCTTAGCGGCTAATTTTGGCTTCAAAATTTTGCCCGAAACGAGAACTGCGATGAAAGAGGCGGTAGCTGGTCTGTCTGAAACATCCGTCGAGCGCCAAAGAGATGAGTTTTTTAAAATTTTGGAAGGGGAGCAGCCTGCTACCGCATTGCGTGCGCTAGAGATGCTCGGCGTTCTTCCTGAGTTTCTGTCAGAGTTGGCTGTTCTAAAGGGAATCAAACAATCTGCACCGCATGTGAACGATGTCTGGGCGCATACGCTTAGCACGATGCGCCATCTTGAATCCATGCTTGCTGCACTTTCACCAGAATATGATTCTTCGAAAGCGGCTGAGTTTCATAATGGTTTATTGGTACTCAAACTGGGTCGTTATCGTGAGCAATTCGCGAAACATTTTGCTGAGAATTTGACGACAGACCGCTCTTTATATGCTTTGCTTTTTCTTGCCGCACTTTATCACGATGTGGCAAAGCCTGTAACAAGTAAAACTGACGATGATGGCAGAATTCGCTTTTTGGGGCATGAAGTTGAAGGGGGGAAAGTGGTCGCCGAGCGGGCACGAAAATTGCATCTGAGCAACGATGAAATTGACCGGCTGAAGCGGATCGTTCGGGGACATTTGCGCATCCACGATATGGCGCGGAGAATGCTTGAGCAACGTGAGCATGCCGAGGGGCAAGAGCGAAGCGGCAATCCATCCCGTCGAGCAATTTATCGTTTTTTCAGAGATACACGTGAAGCTGGCGTAGATATTATTCTGCTATCCCTCGCAGATTTGCGTGCGACTTACGAACATTCTTTGCCCGAAGATTTGTGGAAAGCGGAACTGGATGTAGCTCGTCTTTTATTGGAAAATTATTGGGAGCGCCCAACAGAGACAGTAAAACCACCAAGTTACTTAGATGGACACGAAGTTATGGAGGCATTTGAATTGCGTCCTAGCCCAATTGTAGGGAAGTTATTGGAAGCGATCCGTGAAGGTCAGGCGATTGGCGAGGTTGCTAAAAAGAGTGATGCTTTAGCTTTCGGAAAGAAGTGGCTGAAAGAGAATAAATAAGAAAGTAGTGTGACCCTTTAAATAAAGCGGATGCCAAAGGTTTAAAACTTTGGCATCCGCTTTTATATTAGAGATGTTTTTTATTTTAACTTTATGCTAAAGGAGGCTAATCGTTGAGCCAATCTCGGTCATCGTCTTCCATTTCCACTTCGTCAACCATTTCCATGTCAATATCTTCCGAATCCCAATCGTCATAATCATCACTTTCGCTAAGGAGATCACTTGCGCTTTGCGCGTATGTTGTGCAACCAATGTCGGGGTCGATCTCAACAGTAGAAGCTGTGCAAATATCATCGTCAAGATATAGGCAATTGAAGTACAGACAACGAACGCGCGGCATAGAGACCTCCTTTTCTTTTAAATTCCTTCTTTTTTCAACCGGATAATTGAAACGATAAAAACAATAGTGATCGTTATTGCTGAAAGGATGCAGTAAGGGCACCAGGCGTGGAGTACGAACTCTTCAAGATAAGATAGGTAGGCAGAATATAATACGCCGACGAGACCGATTCCAAAGAGGGCTAAGGTGCCATTTTCTTTCAGAAAATCAATGCGGTTTTCGAAAAGGAGGATGGCGATAATGGCTACATAAGTTGCTAAACCAAAAAGCGCAATAGGAATACCAAAAAGTTCAGCGTAGCGGCTGGTGTTCACGGTAAAGCAGTCGCCCAGTCCTGGGGCACAGAGTGTTTCGTTATGCGAGAGCTTGATCCAGGCCAGATAGGTCGAGTCGAGTGCGCCGATAATTGCGGCAATTAGAGCATAGATATTGTATTTCTTCATGTTCAATGTTTTTCCTTGATCGTTTGAATGGAAGCCTTGGTGTTTTTAAACTGCCGTTTTTTACATCATACCTTTTAGCTATCTAAAAGCCAAGCCTTTATTTCTGTTTCTGCAGGTAAAGATTTTACTCCCGCGGGAATAATGAGTAAAGCGTTTGCTTGCACCATTGAGAAGAGATTTCCAGAACCCTGGTGTCCTGTCAGTTTTGCGTAGAGGTGCCCATTTTTTCTATAGGTATGAGCACGAAGATAACTTTCTCTGCCATCAGATTGGAGTGGTTCTGCCAGCCGAACTCGCACGTGGTTTTGGGTTGGGTCGGTGCTCCCGAGCATTTTTTCGATGACGGGCAGAACAAAAACTATAAAGCCCACAAATGCCGAAACGGGATTTCCTGCCAAGCCAATAAAGGGGATATTTTGATACTCTCCAAAAGTGAGCGGTTTTCCTGGGCGCATATTGATCCGCCAGAAATTTAAGTTTCCCTCTTCTTCGATGATTGCCTTGATAAAGTCGAAGGATCCCATGCTGACCCCAGCTGAGGAGAGAATCAGGTCAGCTCCTTTTGCCTTTTCTAGTGCCAATCGAACAGACTCTGGAGTATCTGAAGCCACGCCGAGGGGAATGATCTCGCAGCCAGCCGATTCGAGAAGAGCGCGCAGAGTATAGGAATTAACATCGTAGATCTTTCCTGCAGAAAGCGATTCTCCTATGGGTGTAAGCTCGTCCCCGCTGGAAAGGAGAGCAACGCGCGGTTTGCGGATCACTGGTACTTGAGCTACGCCAAGCATGGCGAGCATCCCCAAGTCTTGGGCACGGAGGCGTTGTCCACGCGGGAGAATACTTGCGCCTTCTCTTATATCGTCGCCGCGTTTGCGGATATTGGCTCCAAGTTTTGCCGCTTTATAAATTTTTACTTTTTCCGGTAGTGCTGTGCCGGGCGCACGATCGTTAAAATCAGTTTCTTCGACAGGGACAACGGCATCTGCGCCAGGGGGGAGAGGGGCACCTGTCATGATGCGGGCGGCTTCTCCGCTGCGTAGATGTTTGGTGGGCATTTTTCCTGCGGGGATATCGTCTACAACCTCGAGGGTGACTAGCGTGGCCGAGCCAGCCTGGGTCACATCTGATGCGAGGAGGGCGAATCCATCCATCGAAGAGTTGTCGAAAATGGGTAGATCTGTTTTCGCGTTAATATCTTCAGCGAGAATGCGCCCGACAGATTTATCCAGAGGAATATGTATTGCGGGAAGAGTTTTAAAGACGTCTAATATGCGTTCGAGGGCATCTTTTACAGGGAGGAGAGTCATGTTTTTTCTATTGGCTAGGCTTTTTATATCCAGGTCGGTTTCTCTGGGCTTCAAGAACATTGGGGATATTTTCGATGCGTGCTAAAAGACGACTGAGTTCATTGATGTCGATGACTTCTATGACGAGGCGGATTTGGGCAATGCCTTTATCTACTTTGACATTTGCATCAATGATATTTACGCCGTCGTTGGAGAGAACGTAGCTAATATCGCCAAATAAGCCGCTGCGGTCAAAGGCGGTAACGTGAATAGGAACAGGGTAGGTGCGTTCTTGTGAACCCCAAGAAACTTTGACAAGGCGTTCTCTGTCATTTGTACGCAGGATATTTGGACAATCACTGCGGTGAATGCTTGCGCCGCGCCCACGGGTAATATAGCCAATAATTTCGTCGCCAGCAGTAGGGTTACAACATCTGGCGACATTTGTAAGAAGGCCTTTGATCCCAACGACGTTGACTGCCCCAGTTGTCTCGCTGCTGTCTTTTGATGTGGATGGAATGAACTCTTTCTCTTCTGGCTGCTCTTCTTCGGGAAGTTGAGGGATGATGGCGTTGATCGATATATCGCCATGCCCTAAGGCAAGTGAGAGATCATCTATGCTCTTAAAACCTATCTCGCGGGCGAGTTTTTCAAAGTTGGTTTTTTCTTTTACGCCAACTCGCTGCAATTCTTTTTCGAGCATTGAGCGTCCGTAAGAGATATTTTGTGAGCGGTCTTGTTTGCGGAACCAAACGCGCATTTTCGATTTTGCGCGTTGCGTTTTGACTAAACCTAAATTGGCGTTGAGCCAATCTCGACTGGGGCCGCCGCGCTTTGCTGTTAGGATGCTGACTTGTTCGCCGGTTTTTAGTTCATAGCTAAGCGGGACAAGTTTTCCGTTTACTTTTGCGCCCCGACAGCGATGTCCAACATCAGTATGGATATGGTAAGCAAAATCAATTGGTGTAGAGCCGGCAGGGAGGTCAATAATATCGCCATTTGGGGTAAAGATATAGACGCGATCCTGGAAAACATCCGTTTTCATGCTTTCAACAAATTCAGTTGCATCTTCAACGTCTGTGCGCCATTCCATCATGCGGCGAATATCATCAATACGTTGATTATAAGAAGAGCTTTGCCCGCTTCCGTTCTCTTTATATCGCCAATGCGAGGCGATACCATATTCTGCGCTCTCGTGCATCTCTTCTGTGCGGATCTGAATTTCTAAAGGCCTGCCATCATCGTGGATCACAGCTGTGTGCAGTGATTGGTAAAAGTTTTCTTTCGGCGCGGCGATATAGTCGTCAAATTCGTTAGGCATTGGTCTCCAATGCGTATGAATTAATCCTAGTGTAGAGTAGCAATCAGGCACGCTGGGAACAAGAACACGAACAGCGCGAACATCCCGTACCATTTCGAAAGGTTTATTTTTGCTCATCATCTTGCGATAGATTGAATAAATATGCTTTGGCCGTCCAAATACTTTTGCTTTTATCCCCTCACCCGCGAGCATTTTTTCCAAGCCTGTGACCATAGATTTAATTTGCCTTTCACGTATTTCTCTGCGAGAATCCAGGTGAGAAGCAATCTCTTTATATTTTTGGGGTTCGGTATAACGAAAACTAAGGTCTTCCAATTCCCACTTTATTTGCCAAATGCCCATCCTGTTCGCCAATGGCGCAAAAATCTCGAGCGTTTGTTTGGCAATACGTTTGCGTTTGTGATCAGGCATGAAACCCAAAGTGCGCATATTGTGTAGGCGATCTGCCAGCTTAATCAGGACAACCCGGATGTCATCATCCATTGCCAAGAAAGTCTTTCGCAGAGTCTCCGAAGCCATATCAGGCGTGCGTCCCAAAAGCGCAGGTTTTGGATAATCATCTTCGCCGTTGACCTGTTCTCGACTCACGGCAGCAGACGTGTTTTGGCTTGCTTCCGTTTCAGTATCTTTTATCTCAGAGAAATGCCGTTCCTGCTTCGAAACGCGCGGCAAGTTTGTTAACTTCGTGACCCCATCTACCAAATTTGTGATTTCGCCCCCAAAATCTCGTTGTAAGTCAGCTAAAGTGACTTCTGTATCTTCAACCGTATCATGTAGTAAACCGGCTGCCACCACCGCAGGTGGGACTTGCAACTCAGCCAATATGGATGCAACAGCCAGGCAGTGCATCACATAAGGTTCACCCGAAGCACGCTTTTGTGGACGATGTGCCTTCTCAGCCAAATAATAAGCGCGTTGAATTAGCTCTTTGTCAGAAGGTCTATAATAATCAGGGAGTTGTTCAAGCAACCCTTCGATGGTAACGGCTACGGTTGTATTTTTCATCTGGCTTTATTTTAGCCTAAGCCCTGTGAATGTCAATTAGCGCGTGACTCTTGCGGGGAAAATGAAAAGAGGCGCCATTTGATAAGAGCGTCTCTTTGGCTGGTAAAGTCTAACGTGGAGTGAATGGCTTATTTACTTTAAGATTTGCCTAAGCGAAAAAGAACAGTTTTCGCAAACAACTTTCCCTTTAGGAGCTTCTTCCCACCCTTCTTCTTCGTCAACAACATTTTCACATATTGTGCATTTCACATCATTGACGCCGTCCATCAAGCGGTTCAAATCATTTAACACAAGAGAGAAACCAGCATGTTGAAGTAATCTTAATGTGTCCTCTGCAAGCAGGAATAATGCCGCATTTCTTTCTGTATCATCGTGCTCGCTCTGAGAAAAAGATTCTTTGCTTTTGCTTACATAGAAAAATGCCGAGTATAAATCGTAGGGTTGAATTTCAAATGGAGATTTATAAACATCAATTTGCCCAAACACTTTATGCTTTTTCTGTTTTCGCAAGGTTGCGAGCTCATGGTTGAATGCGTTCACTTTTTCTATCCTTTACTTATGATTCTAAATTTATCTAGGGGATTCATTTATTCTGATTTAGAGATCGCCTAGGGGGGCGAAATTATCGCTGTGTAAATCTTACTGGCAATAATTATACATGGAAAAGCTACTCTCGTTATTTATCTTTGACAAGCCTCTTCTCTCATGCTAAACTAGCCCCGTTTCTAATAGCGTGCTCAAAGAGCGCGCTATTTTCGGGCAAATAGCCAAAAAAGGAAGAAAAAATGGATATTTTACTGACAGGCTCAGTAGCCTACGATTACTTAATGACTTTCCCTGGGAAATTTGAAGAACAAATTTTGCCCGAGCGTTTATCTTCTATTAGTCTTTCTTTTCTTGTGGATTCGATGACGCGTGAACGTGGGGGCGTTGCTCCAAATATTGCCTATACTTTGGCATTACTTGGCGGAAATCCGCGTCTGATGGCGACCGTTGGGCAGGATTTCAGTGACTACCGCACCTGGCTTGACGCGCAGGGTGTAGACACCGAATACGCCAAAGCGATCCCCGATGTTTTTACAGCATCCTTTTTTGCAACTACCGACCAGACCAGTGCCCAGATCGCCAGCTTCTCTCCCGGTGCAATGGGGCATGCCGCTGTTCAATCTCTCAAGGATTTGGGTAAAAAACCAGAGTTGGTCGTCGTCTCCCCGAACGCTCTCGATGCAATGACCAAATTCGCTGCCGAGTGCCGCGAACTGGATATTCCTTATCTTTATGATCCCAGCCAGCAATTGCTCCGTCTCGAAGGCGAAGAGATCGCCCGCGATATGCAAGGCGCTCACTTCCTTTTCGTGAATGATTACGAGTTCGGATTGATCTCCAAGAAAACGGGGCTTGACTTGGATGGAATGCTAGCGCAAGTGAACCATATTGTGATCACGCGCGGGAAAGACGGCGCAGATATTTATGCTGATGGGAAAGAAACCCATATCCCAACTGTTCCTGAGCAAGAGATCGTTGACCCCACAGGCGTAGGTGATGCCTTCCGCGGTGGCTTTCTGGCTGCTTATGGCAGAGGTTGGGATTGGGAACTTTGCGGACAAATCGGTTCGCTCGCTGCTGTTTATGTTTTGGAGCAGAGCGGCACACAAAATCATAACTATACACGGGGAGAATTTGTAGCCCGTTTTAGAGAGCACTTTGATGATGCTGGAAAGTTGGATCAACTACTGGATAATTAGAAATAGGAATAGCTGGTTATAGATATGTTCTATACAAGCCTTAGATTATCTATAGCCTAAAGACAGAGGTGGCAAGTTAAAGAAAAAAGTCAGGAAAACTCGAAAGAGTTTTCCTGACTTTTTGTATACAAGATAGATGGCTGATTTAGTAGCGGTAGTGATCGGGTTTATAAGGACCTTCAGCAGGGACGCTGATGTAGTCAGCTTGCTCTTTGCTAAGCTCGGTCAGTTTAACGCCGATTTTCTCAAGATGCAGGCGGGCAACTTCTTCATCCAATTTCTTGGGCAAGGTATAAACACGATTTTCGTACTCGTCGTTATTTTGCCAGAGTTCCATCTGTGCCAAAACCTGATTGGTGAAAGAGTTGGACATTACAAAGCTGGGATGACCAGTGCCGCAACCTAAGTTGACTAAACGACCTTTTGCCAACAAGGTGATTCTCTTGCCATCGGGGAAGATGATGTGATCAACTTGCGGTTTGATATTATCCCATTCATATTGCTCAAGACCAGCAACGTCGATTTCATTATCGAAGTGACCGATATTACAAACGATGGCTTCGTCCTTCATTTGTGCCATGTGGTCGTGGTTGATGACGTGGTAATTACCTGTGGCCGTGACGAAAATATCGCCCTGAGAGCAGGCTTCGTCCATCTTGACAACGCGATAGCCTTCCATCGCAGCCTGCAAAGCACAAATGGGATCAATTTCTGTCACCCAAACGGTGGCGCCCAAGCCGCGCAAGGACTGAGCGCTACCCTTGCCCACATCACCGAAGCCCAATACGATTGCGATCTTACCAGCGATCATGACATCGGTGGCACGCTTGATGCCATCCACGAGAGATTCGCGGCAGCCATAAAGATTGTCAAATTTTGATTTGGTGACAGAGTCGTTAACGTTAAAAGCGGGGAAGGGGAGGTTGCCTTCCTCAAAGAGTTGATAAAGGCGATGTACGCCCGTCGTGGTTTCTTCCGAGACACCCTGAATGGCCGCCAAGCGTTCGCTGTACCAGCCGGGTTTTTCGCTCAAGCGTTTGCGGATGGCAGTGAAAAGAGCGACTTCTTCTTCGCTGCCGGGGTTGTCGAGTACGGAGGGGTCTTTTTCGGCATTGGAGCCAAGGATTACGAGAAGAGTGGCATCGCCGCCGTCATCCAAAATAAGATTGGGTGTGCCGCCGTCCGCCCATTCCATAATACGGTGAGTGAACTCCCAGTATTCGTCCAGATTTTCGCCTTTGAACGCGAAAACGGGAATATCCAGGTCAGCGATTGCGGCAGCTGCGTGATCCTGCGTGGAGTAGATGTTGCAGGAAGCCCAACGGACTTCTGCGCCCAGTGCGACAAGGGTCTTGATCAACACAGCGGTTTGAATGGTCATATGCAGGGAACCGGCGATCCGTGCACCTGCTAAAGGCTTGGATTCACCATATTTCTTCTGCAAGGACATCAAGCCAGGCATTTCTTTTTCAGCAATGGCGATCTCTTTATGACCCCATTCAGCAAGTGACATATCTGCCACATAATAATCGGTCGTTGTTTTTTCAACAGCTTCTAACATTTTTTCTCCTTAAAACATGATCTCCAGCGAAGAGAATCGTGCGAATGAAAATTTGGATAATTTACATTTTTTTGGACATTATTAGGTGATTTAAATAATATCTGCCTTTTTCAAAAGGCGCAAAGAATTCTACTTGCGACACCCACGATTGTCAAACGCTCGCGGTGATTGTAATAACACCATTTTCTACAGTTGAATCTATTTTGCTGAATCCGGATTGCGATAATTGCTCACTTACCCATGCTTCAGATAATCGAAGTTTTCGATAGAAACTTTTTGATAGATTCCATTCTCCATTGGTTTTTTGATAGACAATATCATGAACCTTCACCGTTTTAGACTCATATTCTAGAAAGCATGTGAAAACGGTGTTTTCATCACTCCTCACAGGTAATATCCTGTCTGCATCTTTCAATTCATAAGTTAGATCTCGGAAGGTTATGATGAATTTTCCGCCAGCCTCGAGTGCTGCAAAAACTTTCGCAAAAAGAGAAGCTACCTTTTCTCTTGATTCCAAATGGAGAATTGTGTCTGTCATACAAACGATTAACTCAGCGCTGGTATTCAGAGATTTATCAAAATCAATTAAATCGCCCTGAACGGTTATGATCTCAAGACCTTCTGAATTTCTTTTTAATTCACTTAATAGCTTGGCATCAAAATCAATAGCGGTAACTGTATATCCAGATTTGGCTAAAGGAATTGACTGAAATCCACATCCTGCGCCAAGATCGATTGCGATACCAGAGCCTTGAGGGATTATTTGATGCTTTTTGAAGAACTCAATATACTGCTTAACACTATTTTCAAATCCGCCATACAACCATGAATAGACATCTGAAAGAACTTCATCATAATGTTGCTTAACTGTTGACATATTTGACCTCGTTTAGTTCTAGAAGTATCACTGATAGAATGCGGATTATACATGGAAAAGTTTTTTCTGGGCATTGTGTAGCGGGATAACTCCATATTTGCCTTATTCTTAAAAAGGGATATGATATTGCAGCGATAGATAGCAAAGAATTTGTGTATGCGGTTATTGGAGAAGTTATGAATATCCACCCAGTTATTGAGCTAACAGATGAAATCTACGAAGCTTTTTTGCGTTTAATTCCCCAACTTTCTTCTCTAAAACCACCTACGTGGAATGAGTTGTCAGAGATAATTTCAACAGAGGCGACTACGCTTCTGCTTGCTCGTCAATCGGATGAAAAAATCGTAGCGACCTTAACCTTAACTTGCTTCCGTGTTCCTACCGGATTGCGCGCCCTCATCGAAGATCTCGTTGTGGACGAATCTGCCCGAGGGCAAGGAATTGCCTCCGAATTGACTAGCGCGGCTCTCGATATTGCCAAAGACTATGGGGCAAATGGTGTTATGCTCACATCAAATCCACTTCGAGTGGCAGCAAATAAACTCTATCAAAAAATGGGGTTTAAACATTGGAAGACGAATGTCTATTTCTATAAATTTTAGCAAATTCGAAATCTTCTTTTTGTTGCGAAACTAACGCCTCATGCTATAATTGCGCCATCCTAAATTCCTGCCACCGGAGGACCTAAATGACCGATACCGCACTATTCCCACTAAGCGACGAACACAAAATGATTCTGGATGCTGCCCGTGATTTTGCGCAGTCTGAAATTGCGCCTATTGCAGCAGAATATGATGAAACAGGGAAGTTCCCCTCAGACACCATCAAAGCGATGGGCGAGATGGGCTTTATGGGCATCGAAGTCCCCGAAGTATACGGTGGCGCAGAGATGGATACGCTCGCTTATGTCTTGGCGCTGGAAGAAATTTGCAAAGCAGATGCTTCACATGGCACGATCATGTCGGTGAATAACTCTCTTTATTGTCACGGCATTTTGAAATTTGGCACGGAAGAGCAGAAGAAGAAATTTGTTACCCCGGTTGCTTCAGGAGAAGCTGTAGGAGCATACTCGCTGACCGAGCCTATGTCTGGTTCTGATGCGGCAACCATGCGCAGCCGAGCTCTTCGGGATGGGGATGAATATATCATCAACGGACGCAAGTCTTGGGTCACGGGCGGCCCCGTCGCAGATTATGTAGTAGTTTACGTGGTTACTGATCCGGACAAAGGTGCGAAGGGTATCACTGCCTTCATCGTGGATGCGAATCACCCCGGATTTGTTCGCGGTAAAAAAGAGCCGAAGATGGGCATTCGAGCCTCCGCAACGAGCGAGATCGTCTTTGAAGATTATCGCTGCCCTGTTGAAAATCGACTTGGTGAAGAAGGTGAAGGTTTCAAGATCGCTATGACCGTTCTCGATGTAGGGCGCATCGGCATCGCATCGCAGGCTTTGGGGATTGCCGAAGCATCCTACGATGCCGCAATTGATTATGCCCGTGAACGCGAAGCCTTTGGTAAAAAAATTGGTCAATTTCAGGGGAATTCTTTCAAATTAGCCGATATGAAAACACGCATTGAAGCAGCGCGCTTGTTGGTTTATAACGCTGCGATGGCAAAAGAACGATCCAAAACAACAGGAGAACGTTTCACTTTGGCGGCCTCGACAGCAAAGCTCTTTGCCTCTGAAACCGCGATGTTTTGCGCTCACGCCTCTGTTCAAATTCATGGCGGCATGGGTTACAGCAAAGAATATCCCGTTGAGCGGTATTTCCGTGACGCAAAGATCACTGAAATCTACGAAGGGACGAGCGAAATCCAGCGCTTGGTTATCTCTCGTTTGGAAACAGGATTGCGTTAGGTCTAATTGAATGGTTAGCATCTTTTCTTTGGGTATTCTCCTTTCACTGGCTATTTTTATCATCAGTGTAGGTGGGATGATTTTTCTTGCTGACAAAGAGAAGAATTTTTCAGTTGGTCTCTCGCCTGCTGTGGCCACTCCTGAAAGTGATGACGAAGAAGCCCAAAATACTCCATTCAAAGAAAAGATAAAATATTTCCTGAAAATATACCGCTGGGAAATACTTCTCGGGGGTGTGTTTGCTCTTATTGGCATTTTTGCATGGATTTATGCTCCTCCGCGCTTAAATGGAGAGATTGCGATCAGCCCCGGTACACCAGGGAGACCCTTTTATAATTTGCGCTGGGGAAGAGATTTTATTCGCATCAATTACAATGCCCTCTGGAGTTGGGGGAGTGCGGCGGTCAGTATCCTCTTATTGGTTATTCTAATCCCTGTGATCAAAAAACGTTCAAGGGCTGGGGCGGGTTTTGTTCTCCTTGCTGCATCCATGAATCTTGCCATTTTGGGACAATGGTTGCTCTTGGTCAAAGGAGCAGGAACAGAAAACCTGCATGGCGTTGGGCGCAATCTCTATTTTGTTGCCATCGCAGGATTTTCTCTTTGGGCTTGGTTTTCGCGAAAATATATAAGCGAAAACAGCGGTAATACGGTGTTTCCAGTCAAGAAGGGGACAGAAATTGTTTTCGTCATTGCACTCCTTTTCTTAAGCGGATTTGCACGTCTATATACTCTGCGAGTCATTCCTTACGGTATCGAAGGTGATGAAGCCAAGTGGACATCAGAAGCAGTCAATCTTGGTGTTCTTGGCGAACCAGACAGCTCAGGGGAATATCATCGAGACGCTCTGCCTGTCAGCTACTACCTCCAAATGCCCCTTCATCGCCTTTTGGGGCCCAGCCTTTTTGCTGCGCGTCTCACGGTGGTTCTTCTCAGCATTCTAGGCACATTGCTCTTCTATTATTTTTTGCGGCAAATTTCAAACTTTCCTGTTGCCGCGCTTGCGAGTACTCTTCTTGCCATTTCAATTTTTGATATTAGTGCCAGTCGTTTGGCAAATGTAGAGAGTTTTGTAAAAACGCCGCCCATTCTTGCCCTCGCCTTGCTTGCCTGGGCAATAAAGTCCCGACGTTGGCAAATTTATGGATTGAGCGGCATTGCGCTGGCGTTGGGAATGCTCACTTACGACACTGTTTGGCCCCTTTCTCTTGTCATGCTTCTCATTGCTCTAGTTGAGTTGGCTCGTCAAAAAGAAGCCTTTTTAGAGAGAGCCAAAGCCATTGCAGCTTTGTTCGCGCCGACGATCCTTTCTTTACCCCTCTTACTGCCTTATTTAAGTAGCCGCCTGAGCTATTATCAGTTTGAAGAAAAAGGGCTAGACACAGAAACCAAAGCAAAACTCTGGTCGTATTTTTCTAATGTTATTACCACCTGGTTTATAGATTTACGCTCAGATTTTCTCTATAATCGACCGGGTCCTCTACTCAACGCTATTTTTCTTCCCTTTCTGGTATTGGGTTTTGTCATTGCCCTCTTTCAGATTAGAAAAAAAGCCTCTCTTTGGAACTTGCTCTGGGTAATCTTATTTATTTTCCCCATCCCAATTTTGGCAAACTCATCAATGGGACGTGTCTACTACCCAGCCCTGCCTGCTGTCTACTTTTTTGTAGCATTAGGGATATTCTTCTTCTGGATGGAACTGGATAGTTTTCTGGGGAAAAATCTTCGCCCTCTTCTCATTGCCGCAACGCTCTTGCCCCTGGCTTGGTTGCCTCTCGCCAATCTTTATATCTACTTCAACGAAGTCTCCGACAACACTGATCGCCAAATGCGTCGGGAAATTGGAGAGTTCGCCGCGCAAATAGCAGATGAGGAAACCCTCCTTTTGCTTCCTGCGGTGCCTAGCGCCAATACAGCCCTTAATAACGAGTACCAAATGCTAGAGTTGTATATGCTCGGAAATATCCCACCTGAAAAGCTGGAAGGTTCTTATCGTTATATAGCGCCAGATGATCTGCTGAATGAAATCCACCTGCAAAAGGACTTTCACGAAAATATCGAAATTCTCTTTGATCAAGGAGAAACGCCAGAAGTAGCAGATGCCCTTCGAGCTTGTTACCCAACAGGGAAAGTTGCCGAAGGGAAGTTCTTCACACGTTTTCAAATAGAAAATATAAAATCAGCAGGAATTGGCTGTGCTTCAGCATCTTTGCGCATTGAAGAAGATGAAAACAACAGCATCTATTGGGAATTGGAGGGCGAAGAAACCCAGGAAGTTAGCGTTTCCTGCGAAAGACGAGCCTCCGATTTTCTTTGGCTAGAAGCTGAGAATCTTTTTATGTCGCCTGGCTGGCAGACAGAAATTAGCTTTGCATCTGGCTGGATGGGTACAGGCTTTGCAAGAGATAATTATGGCAGTGCTCCCCTTAGGATAAAACAAAACACAGAAATATCACAAGACGTTTATGTCTGGGTCCGACACTATAAACGAAGCATAGAAGAAAAGCCCACATATTTTGTTGTAGAAGGCGCATCCTATCCCTTTGCAGATGTGGGTGGAAATGACCTTAATATATGGCAATGGGAAAGACTTGGTCCCATTACAGTTGATGGTGATATTGAATTTTCTATTAGCCATGAAGGGGACGTCGATCATTTTATGGCGATATTTATTGACAGTATCGTGATCAGCGCAAATGCTAATTTCTCCCCTGAAGAAGATCTTTGGCAAGGAACACATCCCCTTGTTTTTTCTTTAGACAAGCCTCAAAGAGAAGGTCCTTTGCATCTTGATCTTTCTCCGGGTGTTTATCAATGCTTCGCGGCTGTTGAAACAAATACGCCAATAGCCGAAATGCATGGGAAATCCACAGTAGAATCCAATCGAATCGAAGTTATTATTAGATAGTTGCTCTTTTTTGTGAAAATCTATGCCTACAAAACCTAATCCTCTTTTTTCTGTTATCCTCCCAGCCTATAACGAAGGCGGAAAAATCTATGACAATATCTTGCGTGTTTGCGAAACTCTAAGTGAACATAATTTTGAGATCGTTGTTGTAGATGATGGCAGCGCAGACAACACATATAGCGAAGCCAAACGCGCAGAAGTTGATGGTTATCCCGTTCGAGCAATTCTGCAGGAAGAAAACCTTGGCAAAGGTGCAACGCTTTTTCACGGTTTTGAGTTCACCTCCGGCGAGAGAATTGCTTTTCTTGATGCTGATCTAGAGATTGCGCCTGAGTATCTTCTCAGTATGCTCAAAGTCTTGGACGACACGAACGCAGATATTGTCGCTGGCATAAAAGATATGAGTGAGAACCAATTCCCATGGTTGCGCAGAATGATGAGCAAAACCTATAAGCGCAGCGTAGCTTTTCTCTTTGGTCTCTCCATTTCTGACACACAGACAGGAATCAAATTGTTCAAGCGGGAAGTTTTAGCTGCAACTGTACCGCGCCTGAGTATTAGCCGCTTTGCTTTTGATATTGAATTATTACTCGCCGCATCACGTTTTGGCTATGAGATTGTTGAATTCCCCGTAAAAATTGTTTTCAGTCGTAGCGGCGGGCTTGGAAGAATGAATTCGCGCAACATCTTTGGGGCTTTTCGAGACACATTTTCAATTTACGCTCGCGCCAGCTTTTGGAGGTGGTTAGAACCTAGTCTCAGTATGCGAATTTGGATGTTGCTTTTCGTTGCGGGCATTTTTCTTTTTGGTGTTGGGGTTGGCAAATTACTGACACCTGTTATATTACAAGGTCCGGTGAAAAAAGTTTTTCATATTATTGCTTTGCAATTTCTCCCAACCACCCTTCGCGATTGGTTTCTGCTAATTGGCGGATTCCTCCTGATTATTTTAGGCTCAATTCAACTGAACAAAAAACTATTAGAAGCCTTCGTACGTCGTGATCGTGGCGACGACTTGGCTGGAATTTTTAGGAAAAAAGAGCAATGAAAGCAATCCTCTTTCACGAACACGGTTCCCCAGACGTTCTCAAATACGCTGATTTCCCTACGCCAGAACCCGCCAACGGGCAGGTTTTGGTCAAACTTCACGCGGCGGCTCTTAATCGTGTCGATCTTTTTGTCCGCGCAGGCTGGGCTGGGCTTAGGCTCAATTTACCCCATATTCTAGGCGCAGATGGGGCAGGAGAGATTGCCGCTCTCGGCGAAGATGTAGATGGGTGGCAAGTCGGCGATAGAGTCGTTATCAACGCCAATTTGGGATGCGGCGACTGCGATTTTTGCCGCGCTGGGCAAGATAACCTCTGCGACAATTGGCATCTGCTCGGAGAGACCATCCACGGCACATACGCGGATTTTGTCTTGGTTCCGTCAAAACAACTTTTTGCCTTGCCCGATTCATTCGATTTCCACGCCGCGGCTGCGGCATCTCTCGTTTACCAAACAGCGTGGCACTCCCTCATCACGCGCGGAAAATTGCGTCCGGGCGAGAAAGTGCTCATTGTAGGTGCATCGGGTGGCGTAAATACTGCCAGCATAGAAATTGCCCGTTTGACGGGAGCAAGCCCAATCGTGATCGGCTCTGACGGGAAAAAGCTGGCGCTGGCAGAAAGTTTGGGGGCAGATATCCTGATAGATCGCAGCAAAACAGATAATTGGTCCAAAGAAGTTTATAAATTGACAAACCGAGAAGGCGTGGATGTGGTTGTAGATAATGTCGGCACAACCTTCCCGCAATCTTTCCGTGCGCTGAAAAAGGGAGGGAGATTGCTGACAGTGGGTAACACCGCCGCCCCGCAATTTGAGATAGACAACCGCTATATTTTCGCCAAACATATTTCCATCATCGGCTCCACGATGGGGACGCTGAAAGACTTTAACGAAGTCATGTCGCTCGTCGTGGCAGGAAAATTGCGCCCCGTGCTGGATAGATCTTTCCCGCTCAAAGACGCAAAATTGGCGCACGAGAGACTCGAAGCGAATGAGCAAATGGGAAAAATAACTTTAGAAATCTAATGAGACCCGAAAGGTTTTATTTGGGTGCGTTTTTGATAAGAAGTCTTTGAAAGCATAGAACTTGATTCAAAAACAGTGCGATTGAAACCTTTCGGGTCTTCGCGAAGAACATTATGAAAAAAGAAAAACTCTTTGAAATCCTCCTTATTGTTGCCATCATGGCAGGCGCATTTTACGCCGCTTTTTCAGATGCGCATAATTTCCCCAATCGCTGGTTTACCCGTGACGACGCTTATTATTACTTCAAAGTCGCCCAAAATATCAGCGAGGGGCTTGGTAGTACTTTTGACGGCGTGAATTTGGCTAACGGCTATCACCCGCTTTGGCTACTGATCAATATCCCCATCTTTGCGCTGGCTCGTTTTGACTTGGTTTTACCGCTGCGCATTCTCCTTGTGTTGATGGGTGCAATTCACGCCGCAACAGCTATTTTACTTTATCGACTGGTCTCTCGTGTTCTTTCGCAGACCGTTGGGATGTTGATCGCATCCTTTTGGGCATTCAACGCTTTTATTTATGCTACAGTGGCGCAGTTTGGGCTTGAGACGGGAATCACGGCTTTTTCGCTGGTTTTTTTTCTCTATGTTGCCGAGCAATATGAACGCAAATGGCGCAGCGAAGAAAGTGGTGAATTTGCGAGAAGGGCGGCAGCCCGACGAAGCAATCCCGCAAATGACGAGACTGCTTCGTCGCAAAAAGACGCTCCTCGCAGAATCAAAATAAATAAAGAATTGGTCACTCTCGCCCTGCTTGGCGTGATGGTCGTTCTCAGCCGACTGGATACGGTTTTTCTCATTATCCTTTTTGGTTTTTATTTTGCCTTCCGCGCCCTGCCGCTGCGTTATTTCCTTCTCACAGATATTTTTGGCATCGTTTTCTTCACTTTTGCGAGCTTTATCTTTCGTGTAGGCATGAAAGAGTATTACACTTACGGGGAAACAGCGGTCCAAATGGCGTTGCTTTCGCTTTTGGTCTCTTTGCCTTTATTTTATTTTCTGGGTTTATATCAGCATCCACGCAATGAAAGTATTCCCTCTTTGGTAAAGCGTATTTTTGTCTCTTCGGCGCTCGCTATTGCGATCTCTGGCTTTCTAATGTTCATTTTGCAGCGGCTTGGTTTTGTGAACGGCTTCCCGCGCACAGTTTTGATTTTCAACTTTGTGACGCAACTTCTTTGGTTGGGCATCACTCGTTTGGCTGTTCGCTATTTCTCTACCGAACGTGATCGAAGCACGCCCCGTCCCCTTCAGCTTTTCCGAGAAAAATGGCAAAGTTGGCTGGGTGATGGCATCACTTATTTCAGCATTGTCGGCGGGGCGTTGGTCGCTTATATGGTCTTCAACAAAGCGATGTTTGGGACTTCATCTCCCGTAAGCGGGCAGGTCAAACGCTGGTGGGGCGATCTCGGCGGTAATGTCTATGGTGGTGCGGCGAAACGCAAGTATACATTTTTCGGATTAGATACCGAAGCCGAAACCGATTTCAATGCTTGGGGATTGCTCTCCAAATTCGTTATTTGGCTGCGGGATTCTCTCGTCGAGTGGATCGGATACGCCGAAACGGACGCCGCCTACTGGCAGCTTTTCGCCTTTGTCGTGATCGTCATCCTCATCATTTTGCTTCTCTCTCCAAAAAGGACGATACGAGCCTCCCTGCATTTTGGCTTGCTTCCGTTGTTTGTTGGATCGGTGATCCAGGTCATCTCCTACCATGCGACGGGCTATTCAGCCGCCAAAGAGTGGTATTGGGTCTCTCAACTTATCTTCACCCTCCTTCTGCTTGCGTTATTACTCGATATTTTCCTTCGTCACCTTGCGACAATTCACTCCTCCGCACGGACTTTGGCTTATGTCGTCACAATTCTCCTCGCTTTCTTTTGGGCAAAGGATCATTATCTCCATCTTGCGCATCTCATGCCCTACGGTGTGGAATATGAGGGGCACGAATATATGGAAATCCTGGTTGTGGTTGAAGAGAATACCGAAGCGGGCTCCATCATTGGTATGACGGGTGGCGGAAATTTGGGCTACTTCATCAAAGATCGCACCATCGTCAATATGGATGGTCTTATCAACAGCTATGACTATTTCCTGCTTCACAGAGAGGGGCGTGGCGATGAACATTTCGCCGCCATGGGGATGGATTATGTCTTCGTAAATCCCGCCCTTCTAATGGATATGCCCTATCTTGGCGAATACGAAGACCGCTTAGGTGAGCCAATCGCGAATTATAGAAAGAAAGCTGTAGTTAAATTTTATCGTTAGAGGTGAAAAAAATGACTAAAAATTGGCAAATAAAAATATCTATTTTGACATTGGCTGCGACTATGCTTGCTTGCCAGGCTGTAATGGGACCGGATGATGATTATTTAACGGAATCAAGTTCACAGGAGAGTGTCCCGCAGGATGCTCCGCCAACGCAACCGGAAGTTGAAGCGCCATCTGGTGATGGGGGAGGAGAAGCCTGTTTGGAGGGCGAATCCTATCATCCTGAAAATGGATTGTGCTACCTTGATGGAGGTAACGCCGAAACTCCTTTTACATCCATGATGGCGGGGGTGACGGAGTATGATGAGAACTTCGAGGAGAAATTGCTGGATGGTGAGTATGTTTTGGTGAAATACGATATTCATGGCAGCGAGATTTTATCGCCGGAATACGAAAGCGTGGATGATGATCTGTTGGACGAGCAGGATAATACCGCTTTGCATGAGCAGATTTGGGATTTTTACGCGGCGATGATCCCCGCTGAAGATCGGGATTTTGTGAGCCATTACGTGGTGATGACCGATGGTCTGGGTGGTACCCTCGCGGCTGTGGAGCAAAACCCCGATGAGCCAACTTTGTGGATGCTGAACGTGGATATTTCAGACACAGAGAATTTGGAAGAGTTGACTTTTACGCTGATCCACGAGTATGGGCATTTGTTGACATTGAACACCAGCCAGGTGGATATTGACGAAGAGCTTTTCTATAACGCCGAAGACGAAGATGCTCTTTATGAAGCTGAAGCGAATTGTGATACTTATTTTACGGGCGAAGGTTGTGCAAAAAGTTCGTCGTATTTTTATTTATTCTTCGATGAGTTTTGGTACGATATTTACGATGACTGGAACGAAATTCAATATATCGAAGATGATGACAAATACTACGAAGCAACAGATGAATTTTATTATGCCCATGAAGCCGACTTCGTGACCGATTATGCCGCGACAAATCCCGGCGAAGATATTGCCGAAACCTGGGCTTTCTTTATAACCCAGCCGAAACCTGCGGGGAATACAATAGCTGAAAAGAAGATTTTGTTTTTCTATGATTTTCCTGAGTTGGTGGAATTGCGCAGCGAGATCATTGCTCGGGCATATTCTCGTTTGATTAGGATGCAATGATTACGGCAAAAGAAATAGAATGCGAAACTCTTTTTGGTAAGAAAAAACTGATTTTAGCAAATGAACTGTTTTTTCGCCCATCAGTTTATGGCATTGTTACTAATGAAGATGATATTTTGCTACTGGACACTCTCTATGTAGGAGGATACTCTTTGCCCGGCGGAGGAGTTGGTCTTGGTGAGAAAATAGAAGATGCTCTGAGAAGGGAGATGCTAGAAGAGACGGGCATTGATATAGAAATCATTGAGTTTCTTCAGTTTACAGAGCAAATGTTTTATTATGATCCATCAGATGTAGCCGCACACTGTTTGTTGTTTTTTTATTTGTGCCGCCCTAAAACATTGATAACTTGTAGTGACGATCAAGTAGATGATGCTGCTGTGGAGAAGCCTCGTTGGGTGAACATAAGCAATTTGAAAGCGCAAGATTTCCATAATGTTGAGCATGGACAGTTAATACTGGACGGTATTGCCGAATGGAAAGAGAATTAAAAAATGTCTGTACCTTTCCACAAAACCTTCCTTTTCAGCATTCTCGGCGGCGTTCTTGGCGCATTGATCGGTGTTGCCATTGGCTATCTGCGTACCCCGTATATTGACCCTAGCGGTTGGAGTGAAATTCCCAATATGCTCACCGGCGCCATCTACGGCTACGGATTGGGCGCAGGAGCAGGTGCATTTGCCCTCCATTTTCGTCCTCACGCACCAAGCGCATTTACAAGGGCGTTTCTCGGCGCATTATCAGGGCTTTTCTTTATCATCTTTTTCTCCGCCGCGCTGCATCTCGACTTTTTCCCTCCGCTTATGTGGGGGTTGCTGATTTTTCTGCCACCATCCATCGCTGCACGCTTGTTGACATCTACTAAAACGAAAAGTGAATAGAAAAAAAGCCCCTTTTTCCGTAACCATTTTAAGCACTATGGCGTTAATCCTAGTGGTATTTAATACCATTCGTTTTATGACCGCACTTTTTAAATGGGATTTACTTCTTAGCCTGATGCCAAGCCCCGGGCCGCTATACATCACCATCAGCGGAGCGCTCTGGACCCTAGGCTGGCTCGGCGTTTACCTTGGCGTCTTCTTTGCTAAACGCTGGAGTGGCGCTGCCTTCCTCGTGCTTGCCTTTCTATATGCAAGCTACTATTGGCTGGATCGCCTTATTTTCCAACCCCACATAGAGAGAAGTAACGCCTTGTTTTCTTTTTCAATAAGTTTATTATTCTTTGTTTCTGCAATAATCATTTTGGCTTTACCGAAAAGCCGTGAATACTTTTATGAGAAAGTTTAAAGTTGAAGGTTTCAAGTAAACTTGCACCCTTCAACTTCTAATCTTCAACCCAAAAAGAGAGAGCTATGACAGATAACCCTAAAATTCAAGAACTACGAGACCTAAAACTCCAGAGCCGTATGGGTGGCGGAAAAGCCCGTGTTGAAGTCCAGCACAAAAAGGGACGTTTAACTGCGCGCGAGCGACTTGATCTGCTCCTCGACAAAGGCTCATTCCGTGAGCTTGATCCCTTTGTTATCCACCGTACAACAGATTTTGGACTTGATAAAAACAAGATCATGTCCGATAGCGTTGTTACCGGATGGGGAACAATAGACGGACGTCTGATTTACGTTTTTTCACAAGATTTCACTGTTTTAGGTGGCAGCCTCGGTGAAGTCCACGCTGAAAAAATTGTCAAACTCATGGATATGGCAATTAAAAATGGCGCCCCCGTTATCGGCTTAAATGATTCTGGTGGCGCACGTATCCAGGAGGGTGTCGTCTCTCTTGGTGGTTATGCCGACATCTTCCTTCGCAATACCCTTGCGAGCGGTGTTGTTCCACAAATCTCCGCTATTATGGGACCCTGCGCGGGTGGTGCGGTTTACTCCCCAGCCCTGACCGATTTCATCTTCATGGTACGCGACTCATCCTATATGTTCGTCACCGGTCCCGATGTTGTAAAAACCGTCACCAACGAGATCGTCTCTTTTGAAGATCTGGGTGGTGCAAGCGTCCACTCTGAAGAATCGGGTGTTTGCCATATCGCCGCCGATAGCGAAGCCGATACGCTCTTCCTCATCCGCAAATTGCTCAGCTATCTTCCCCAAAACAATATGGAGGACCCACCCTTCGTTGATACCGGCGACGATCCCCTCCGCCGTGACAAAAAGCTCGATTCCATCATTCCTAACGATCCTAGTAAGCCTTACGATATCAAAGATGTCATTCAGAGCGTCATGGATAATGGCGAATTCTTTGAAATTCACGCCAACTACGCTATGAATATCGTCGTCGGATTTTCTCGCTTGGGCGGGCATTCTGTTGGTATCGTGGCAAATCAGCCTGCCGTTTTGGCAGGGGTTTTGGATATTGAATCATCGGAGAAAGCTGCAAGATTTATCCGCTTCTGCGACTCTTTCAACATCCCCGTCATCACCTTTGAAGACGTCCCCGGATTTTTGCCTGGTACCGTGCAAGAACATGGTGGCATCATCCGATCAGGTGCAAAACTACTCTACGCTTACTGCGAAGCAACTGTGCCTAAGCTGACAGTCGTCACCCGCAAAGCTTATGGTGGCGCATACGACGTGATGTCTTCCAAACACATTCGTGGCGATCTGAATGTCGCCTGGCCCTCTGCAGAAATCGCTGTGATGGGACCAGATGGCGCAGTTAATATCATCTTCCGCAAAGAATTAGCCGCTGCCGATGACCCCGTCGCTAAAAAAGCAGAATTGGTCGAAGAGTATCGTGCAAAATTTGCCAATCCCTACGTTGCAGCCGGGCGTGGATATATTGATGATGTTATCGAACCTTGTGATACTCGCCCCCGCCTGATAAACGCGCTGGAGATGTTACAAAACAAGCGTGATTCAAATCCGCCCAAGAAACATGGAAATATCCCGCTCTAGTGATGACCGCTGAAGAAAGAATTGAGCAGGTAGTAATTTTTGCTAAAGAAAAGCGCGATTTGGCTTTAGTCGAAAGTCCAGACTACGCCGCGCGTCTAAAATATCGTTGGCAGCACACTTTACGCGTTGTTCACTATGGAAAAAAGCTCGCTGCAAAAGAAAACGCAAATGCTGAAATAGTGACCGTAGCTTGCCTCTTGCACGATATTGCGAAGCTGAGTGATCGCTCTCGCAATGTAGAGCATGGAAGGATCGGCGCAAAAATGGCACACCCCTTTTTGAAAGAATTGGGATATGCTGAAGAAGATGTCGAAAATATCTGCTATTCCATTGCGAGCCACGTTGACGGTAAAGCAGATTTTGAGCATCCGCTGACCATAGAAGCACAGATTGTTAGCGATGCCGATAAAATTGATCGTCTCAGCAGCTACAGGATGATGCTTGCTTTAGGAAAATTCGTCGATAGCGAATACGAAACTTTTATTGCTACAGTCAAGAAGCGATTGAGCAAAAGCCAAAGAGCCAGCAAGGAATGGCGTGTACAGACAAAAAGTGGCCAAGATCTTTTTCAACAACAGATTTCTGCACAGGCTGTTTTTCTGGAACGCTTAATTGCTGATTACGAGATGACACTTTCGTTAGAGTTTTAAATATGGAGCATTTATGTTCAATAAAGTACTAATAGCCAATCGCGGAGAAATAGCCGTTCGTATTTTGCGGGCTTGCCGCGAGTTAGGGATAAAAACAGTCGCGGTTTATTCAGAAGCTGACCGCCAAGCGATGCATGTTCGCTATGCGACCGAAGCCTATCTGCTTGGGCCTGCTCCCTCGAACGAATCCTATTTGAAGGGCGAGAAAATAATTGAAATTGCTCTCAAGAGCGGGGCAGGAGCGATCCATCCCGGATATGGTTTTTTAGCAGAGCGTGCTGATTTTGCGCAAGCTGTTGAAAACGCCGGGCTGGAATTTATCGGTCCCAAGCCTTTTGCGATATCTTCGATGGGCGATAAAGCCATTGCGCGCGAAACGATGATGAAAGCGGGCGTTCCCGTAGTGCCAGGCACTGAAGGGACAGATACTCTTAGCGATGAAAAACTGCTTGAACTCGCGCCGGGTGTTGGTTTCCCTTTGCTTATTAAGGCGACTGCTGGGGGCGGTGGAAAAGGGATGCGTGAGGTAAAGAATATCGAGGAGATGCCGACCCTGCTCCAATCTGCGCGGCGGGAGTCGAAAGCTGCCTTTGGGGATGATAATGTTTATCTTGAGAAGTTGATCCTTGGCGCGCGGCACATTGAGATTCAAGTTTTGGCCGATAAGTTTGGAAACGTGATCCACTTGAATGAACGAGAGTGCTCGCTACAGCGCCGTCACCAGAAATTGCTTGAAGAGGCGCCATCTGCATTTGTTGATGAAGATCTTCGTCAGCGTATGGGCGATGTTGCTGTTAAAGCTGCCGAAGCTGTTGATTATGAAAGCGCAGGAACCATCGAGTGTTTGGTGGACGCAGATAAAGAGTTCTATTTTCTAGAGATGAATACGCGTTTGCAAGTAGAGCATCCGATTACAGAATTGGTCACGGGTATTGACATCGTAAAAGAGCAGATCCGTATTGCGCGCGGTAGAAAACTCTCTTTTTCTCAAGAAGATATAAAAATCAACGGCGCAGCTATAGAGTGTCGTATCAATGCTGAAGACCCGCATAATAATTTTATGCCCTCTACCGGGCATATTTCTCATGTTGTTTTGCCAACGGGACCTGGTATTCGTGTAGACACAGGCGTTTATTCAGGGACAGATATTACCCCTTATTACGATTCTATGATTTCAAAGCTGATCGTTTGGGGAGAAACTCGTGCTCAAGCTATTCTACGGATGCGACGCGCACTGGAAGAATATAAGGTGGTTGGTGTGCGTTCCAATATCCCTTTTCATCAGGCGATGATGGACTCTCACTCTTTCATGGGCGGACAATTTCATACTCGTTTTGTTGAAGAAGAGTTTTCTATGGAAGATATTGCTGAGGGGAAAGAAACCTTCCCTGAAGTGGCTGCAATTATCGCGACATTGGTTCAACACGAACATACTGAGCGTGCTGCCCATGTTGTGCGACGTAATGCACGTGATACTAGCAACTGGAAATGGCTCTCTCGTTGGGAACGTCTGAGTAAATAGGAAGAACGATGAAATATATAACTACAATTGACGGAAAAGAGTTTTTGGTTGAGATCATAGATGATCGCCATGTTTCTATAGACGGAAAAATTGTTGAAGTTGATTTTGAGTCAGTTAGATCGCAACCAGTATTTTCTCTTATCGTAGATGGAAAATCCTACGAAGCCTATGTATACGAAGGCGAAGAAGACCTTGAAGTTCTGGTTAAGGGTAGACTCTATCACAGCAAGGTTGAAGATGAGCGTGAACGTCGTCTTCGCGCCGCTTCTGGAGGGGATGTTGCAGATACTGGAATTTTCCACCTTAAAGCACCCATGCCGGGATTGGTTGTCTCTGTTTCTGTTGAAGAAGGGCAAGAGGTTAAAAAGGGTGACGTGCTTCTCATTTTAGAATCGATGAAAATGCAGAATGAACTCAAATCCCCGCGAGATGGCGTGATCGGACGCATTCAAGTCGCAGACGGTGATAGCGTTGAGCAACGTCAAAAGATATTGAGTGTAGAGTAGATAGCAAAGAGCTAGTGTGAAAATACTGGCTCTTTTTTTTAGAGGGATTGCGAGTATAAACAAAAAATGTTAGTAGGTGAAAAAAGGCGTATAATACGCCAAGATTAAATTGAAATTTTGCTAAAATTTTGGGGGATCAGTCTCCCAAAACCTTAGGGAGATCTAAGATGCTAAAAAATCCAAAACGCTTTTTTATTGTCCTTCTTTTACTCGCATGGACATTTGACTTTCTCTTCTGGGAAAGTCCCGTGGGAGTTAATTTTGTCTTGTTTTTAGAACTTGTTTTGATTGGGGCTGGATATTTTCTTTTGAAGGAAAACCTTCGTCCCGCGAGAAGAAGTATATGGTTGCTTGTGCCGATCATGTTTTTTTCTGTAAGCACTTTCCTTCGTCAAGAGCCACTTACTCTTTTTCTCGCTTATCTCTTTACGTTTTTTCTGTTGGCTGTGTTGGGAAATACCTGGAACGGAGGGAGCTGGGTTTTCTACGGTCTCACGGATTATTTTATGAAAATCCTTGTTTTCACTGGAAGTATGGTTGTGCGTTCAGGTCAAATGATCGGTCAAGTACGCAGGCGAGAAAAGGAGAATGGCGCTGAGAAAGAAAACGGCTTTCCTCTTCGACCTGTATTGCGAGGCATACTGATCGCTTTGCCGATCGTGATTCTTTTTTCGTCACTCTTGGCCTCAGCTGATTTGGTTTTTGCCCAAAAACTAAGCGATTTCTTCGAGAATTTCAGTGGAGAGCAGATATCGGAAACAATTTGGCGCTCTGTTCTTGCTTTGCTTTGTGCTTATCTTGTGGGTGGTGCTTTTCTTCATGCGGCGTTCTCAAGCTATGACAGGAAGGTGGCTGAAGTAGATGGCGAGAAAAAGAAAAGGCTTTTAGGGTTTATTGAATCTTCTATTGTTTTAGGAAGTGTTGCGACACTTTTCCTTCTCTTTGTTATTGTTCAGTTCCAATATTTTTTTGGAGGCACAGAGAATATTGGCGTAGAGGGCTATACCTTTTCTCAGTATGCGCGCAGAGGCTTTAACGAATTGATCACTGTCGCCTTCTTTAGTTTAGTGCTAATTCTTGGGTTGAGTTCTTTTTCTTATCGAGGAACAGCAAAGCAACAATATGTTTATTCTGGGCTAAGTCTTTTTATTGTTGTTCAGGTTTTGATAATTTTAGTTTCAGCCTATCATCGGATTACTTTGGGTATTCAATGGCATGGTTTTTCTCGCTTGCGTCTCTATCCTCGCGTTTTTTTGATTTGGCTTGGACTGCTACTCCTAACAGTGGCTTTTCTTGAAGTATTCAAGCGCCAGAAGTTTTTTGCTTTATCCGCCGTAATTGCATCGCTGGGTTTTGCTGTTTCTCTTACGCTGGTTAATATAGATGCCTCTATTGCAAAGCATAATATATTACGCGCATCACAAGGGAGACACTTTAACGTAACGCACTTGACTTCACTTTCAACAGATGCTGTTCCTGTTTTAGCGGATGAATTTATGCTTTCCACGCTGCCCGAATCTGTCCACGAAGGTATTGGGGCCGCTTTGCTTTGTTTTGTCCATACCGCTACAAATCAGCCGATGCTTGATTGGCGCTCCTTTAATCTTTCGCATTGGCAAGCAAGGCAATCTTTGAAGGAGGTAGAGAGTGATTTACTTGGCTACAATATGAATGGCTACAGAAGGGTACGAACGCCAGAAGGAAAATTCTATTACTGCGATTAGCAAACAAGATATTTGCAATAATCCAACCTTGCGAGAGTTGAATTGAAGAATTGCGCCGTGAAAAAAGGAACTCTCGCAAGGTTTTGTACAAATATTCCTCTTGATTATGCCGCAGGGTAGTTATTTGGGAAAAATGGGGGAAGATAAAGGCAAGATGATTACTATATAATCTCTGTTGTTCTGAATTTATTTTAACGGAGGAAAAATGAAAAAGAAAAGCCTTGTGATATTTCTTGTTTTAGCAATATCCCTTGCCGCCTGTGGTGGTGGTGCAGAGCCAATCCTCAGCGTGGACGATCAGGTAATGACCGCTGTTGCTGCAACCGCAACAGCGCAAGCCGAATTTGATAACGCTGTAGATAATGCCGTTGCTGCCACAGTCGTTGCCATGCCCCCTACGCCTACACCAGGCTCTACAGTGGATTACTACGAGCTGAGTGAAGAGGAACTCGCTACGCTAATAGATGAAGCTGTAGAAGAAGCTGTAGTCGCGACAGAAGCCTCTTCGACAGCAACCATGCAAGCTACTTCTGATGGCACAATGACTAGCGAAGAAGTATACGAGACAGCAGAATACATCTACGATGCTGAAGCTGCCATTTATTATGCCGATGAACTTATAGCGGCTTATTATGATCTTTATGGCGCCTATGCTGAAGATATGCTCTATCTGCTTACGGCTGTCGAAGAAGATCTCGATGCATTGATCTATGCCCTTGAAGAAGTCGAAGATCTTCTCGTACAAGGCGCAGAAGTCGCCACAGCCGCCATAGAGCAGCTTAACGAAGCCGCGACATCAATTACTACGCATATTGCTGAATCGCAAGCAGACCGCGACCAATTCCTGGAGCAGGTCAAAAGCAATTTGCAAGATCGTGAAAACACCTTTGCGAATATGGTGCCCAATGAGATCGCAGGTGATCGAAACGGCACGCTCACTCAATTGCACGATTATCTTGATGCTGTCAAAACATCTTTTGGTGATCGAAAAATAGACAAGAACGAGATGTTTCAAATTGCCCAGCTAGGCGCAAATGCACAAGCCAGCATTTTGGCAAATGGCGGTCCCCAACTTCAAAGATTTGGCGGCTCCATAGACGGGCTTACGCGCCAAATTTCACGCGGCGAATGGCCCCAAGCCGGTCGTGACCTGGGCGGTTTTGAAGCGTCAATTCCCTCTCGCCCCACATTCCGCTAAAAAGAAAAGGGCAGGTTTAAACCTGCCCTTTTTTGATTCCTGTTATGGGGAAATTTTCAAAACCCAACTTTGTCAGGAGGGATGCCAATTTCTCGACATTTCCCGTTGTGTAGATTTGGACAGTCCCCTCATTGTCTACCTTTGATTTGGCGCGGATCGTTTCGAGCCTGTATTCAACTTGCTTGGCGACCGCCGGAGCTGGGTCTATCACCCGAACGTGGTTGCCCGCAATCTCTTCGATTAACGGTATCACGAAGGGGTAGTGCGTACAGCCTAATACAAGGGTATCAAGCCCATGCCCAAGCATATTCCGCAGTGCGCTATTCAAAATTTGATGTGTTTTTTCACCATCCAATGCGCCGCGCTCAATCTCCTCCACTAATCCGGCACAGGTGTTTTGTAAAACGATCACATCGCTGGCAAAACGCTCTACAACGGATGCGTATAGCCTGCCCTGAAAAGTAGCTGGTGTAGCCAGTACGCCAACTACGCCAGAGTTCGTTTGTTCGGCTGCGGGTTTGACGGCTGGCTCCATTCCCACAAAAGGAGTGTCGGGGAAGGTTTTTCGAAGGTAACTGAGTGCGGCTGCGGAGGCGGTATTGCAAGCCACTACGATAATTTTGGCACCACGTGCGAGTAGAAAATCGGTGATTTCTTCAGAAAAAGAGCGTATTTCGTCGAGACTGCGCGCGCCATAAGGAACGCGTGCCTGGTCAGCGTAGTAAATGATATCTTCGTTGGGGAGATGTGCTCGAATGGCACGTAAAACAGAAAGACCACCAACACCAGAATCGAAGACGCCGATGGGGGAGTTTTTTCTTTGAGAATCCATGTAGGGAATTATAATGCGTACAGAAGGAAAAAGTCCTTTCTTAGAAGAAAAGGACTCGGGTTTATTTTTTGCTTGCCTCGACAAAAGACTCAAATAAGGCATTCATTGCCGGGTCTTCCGACATCCATTCGGGGTGCCATTGAACGGCGATGGCGTAGGGATGCTCGGGGATTTCCATCGCTTCAACGAGACCGTCGGGAGAGTGGGCGGTCACTTTGAGCTGGGGCGGAATATCCTTCACACCCTGATGATGCCAGCTATTGACGCTCAGAATAGGGCTGCCAAGTATTTCAGAAAGCTTTGTGCCTTCTTCTACTTTGATCTCATGGGCGAGGTAATCTCTGGGGCGTTCGCGGTTTGTATCGTGTTGGATTTTATTGTCAAAATGATCATCAATATGGGTGTAGAGTGTCCCACCAAGTGCAACGTTGAGCACTTGAAAGCCACGACATATGGCTAAAAAGGGTTTCTCATCTTCCACTACCTGACGAGAGAGAGAGATTTCAAGCGCATCGCGCTCGTGATCCATCCCATAAACAGTGGGATGCGGTTCGCCGCCAAAAGTAGCCGGGTCCATATCTGCGCCACCCGAAAGGATAATGCCATCCAGCTTTTCATAGAGCAACTGCCAAGCCTGATCATGAAGCTCGGATGGAATGATGACGGGAACGCCACCAGCCTTGATGGTCGAATCCACATAGGTGCGAATAAGATGAATTTGTGGAAGTCCATGTTTGTTTTTTGAATGTCCAGCGGTAATACCTATAAGAGGGGCAGTCATTTTCTCTTGCTCCTTGGAACTTGTTTTTTTAGACAAAAAAAGGGCACAGCGAATGATGGGCTGTACCCTTTTGGTGGTTATTTCTGGCGAATTTAGTCGAATTTCTGTTTAAGGCGCGCGCTTTTGCCAGTGCGGTCACGTAAGAAATAAAGATTGGCGCGGCGGACTTTTGAATGACGCTCAACGACAACTTTCTGTACGCGGGGTGAGCGGATCAAGAAGGTGCGCTCTACGCCGATGCCATTGCTGGCAATGCGGCGAACGGTGAAATTGGCATTATTTCCGCTGTTGCGAACGCGAATAACGGTGCCTTTAAATTGCTGAATACGCTCACGGGAACCTTCTTTGACAAGGGCGTGGACGCTAACGATGTCGCCAGAGCGGAGCTCTGGAATGTTTTCGTTTACGGGTGCTTCAAGAGATTTTAGTATTTCGCTCATTTTCTTTCCTTCAAACTCGTTTGATAATTTCTGCGGTCTAACGCAAGAGCAGATTATATCACCGCTATGAGAGAGCGTAAAGGACAAAATCCGGCAAAAAATACCTTTTGAGCTTCAACAATTAAGCTCTGCTAGAGCACTACAACCGAATCTTCTGAGCCAAACTCATTGGCTTTATAAGCGTCGGCTTCCCAATCGTTTTCCCAGCGTTCACTATCTAGCCAGTAGCGGAAGCGATAGTCTTTGCCAGTCTCCAGAGTTGTGGCTGCGGTGAACTTTCCACTTTTGAGTTTTTTCATGGGAATAGCGTCTTTATCCCAGTCGTTGAACTCACCACAAAGCGTGGCTGTCTCAGCATTGATCTCAGCGGGAAGTTCAAAGCTTACCCGGCATTTTTTGCCATCTTTTAAAATACGTTTTTTCAACATGTGATATCTCCTAATTTTGTCTAAACAAATCGGCGCAGAGTATACACCACTTTTTGAAATTTCGGGTTAAATTTTTGTCAGAAAATTCTCTGCTTTCAAGATAGCTGTGAAGGCTTGGCGCGCGTCTTCAATCGCCTTCTCCAGCCAAGCGGCTTCGGCGGGCATGAAAAGCTCATCAAATTCGTGCTGCACCCATGCCTTTGCGTTCTCGCTTGCACCATGATGCCGCACCTGATTTTCATAGATGCTCGTGCGCAAGCTGTGGATGGCGTTTGCGAGCGAATCGCCGTAAGTGCCGAACTCAAATGCACACGCGTAAATTTTCTGATCGGATTTGACTAACTTGTAAGCAAAATCCATCATATCGCCGTGGATGGTGTAAAACTCTTCCGGATTAGTTGCCGCGACACGCTCGTACCCGAACTTGCTTGCCGTTGCCTGAGCATCCATGGTCTCGAGCGGGGAATTCACCAACGTCATCCCGTAGCGTGGGCCGTAACCCGTGTGCATATCCAAGTGAATGATTTGCGCATAGCCAGAAATGTGCTTGCTTAGTATCTCCATCATGTTTTTTGTCTCAGCCTGCACTTCTGCGCCACCATGATAGATACCTTTGGATGTGTGATATTGTCCCATCAGCGTACCTTCGCGAATATCCCCGATGCTGTTGACGAGTAAATTCTTGACAACTTTACCCAGGAAGCTAATGTTTTCTAGGGCAGGGGTTCCAAAAGTTCTTTTGGGATTCAGTAGGGGAGAGAGTTTTTTATAAGCGGGATTGATCTCTGCCAATTCGCTTCCCTCGCTATGGAAATTGCGGTTTAAATCTACATTATTGGGGTTGACACGTTTGCTGTATTTCATCCCCCAGGGGTTGATGGCGTGGATGAGCAGAAATCCTGTTGTGGCGGGATCGAACTCGGGCAGATATTCTTCGATGAAGAGTTGCATCATCACCGAGCCGACATAGCCTTCTATGCCGTGCAGGGCTGTTGAAAGGATGAAGAGCTTCTCTTTGCTCTCTATTGCATCGGCATGGAAGGTGTCTGTGGTCAAGTCATCGTCTTCGGGGTGGGGAATTAAACGAGATTCTGTTTGGGTCGCTGGATAATATTTTTTTAACGAGGACAAGCTTGCGCGAAAGCGATCCCGTGAATCTTCATAAGAGGTGGGGAGGGTGAGCATATCTGTATCCTTAATGAGAAGCCGGAAGCTAAAATCTCCAGATTTTGAATTGTATGCCCAATGTCTCCAGACATTGGAGTCCGTTTAGATTAAAAAGGTCCGTATCCGATCATCACGCCGATCCCGAGGAAGATGACGGTGGCGGCGAAGACCCATATCCAGAGTTTGAGCAGCCATTTCATCCATTTGCCATAGGTGACGACGGTCAGACCGAGGACGATGAGCAGGACGGGGTTGGTGGGGTAGGCAAGGTTGGAGAAGCCGTCGCCGAAACAATAGGCGGTCACGGCGACTTGGCGGGTGACATCGACGAGATCGGCGAGGGGCAGCAAAATGGGGATGATGAGAAAGGCTTTTGCGGAGCCGGATGCGATGAAAATTTCGATGACGAGGGCGAGAACGTAAACGAGCAATGCGGCGAGGATGGGGCTTGTTTGTGTGAAGACGTTGGCGAGTTTGAAGAGCATGGTGTCGATCACGCCGCCTTGCGCGATGATGTATTTGATGCTGGATGCCATCAGGATGAGCGGGATGGCGGGGGCGATGCCGAGTGCACCTTCTTTTGCGGCTGCCCAGACGGTCTTTTTTTCTGTACCAGAGAGAAAGCCTGCACCCATCCCACCGAAGAGGAAAAGGATGCCGACGAGGGGCAGCGCGGCGAAGGAGATGATCTCAACGAAAGGTGCGGTAAAAAGTGTGGTGAGAATAAGTACGATAAAAATGACGATCCAGCGGATGGCTTTTTTGAGATTTGGGTTATCGGTGGCGAGGTTATCAAGCTGGAAGTTATCGTATTGACTCTTGCTTTTCAAATCTTCTTCGTAGACAGGAGATGCTTTAGGATCTTTCTCTATCTTCTTGGCGTAGCGGGTTAGGAAGATAGCGAGGATGGCATACATAACGATAAAAATAATGATGCGAAACCACGCGCCAGAGAAGAGCGGTAGCCCAGCCAGTTTTTGCGCTACGCCAATGGTGAAGGGATTGGTGATAGCGGCAGAGAAGCCCATATTGGTGGCGAGGATACTCATTCCGAGACCCGTGAGCGTATCCCAGCCAAGAGAGTATGAGAGGGCGATCATGATTGGGACGAGGGGAACGACTTCTTCAAAAATGCCAAAGAATGCGCCCAGCGCCATAAAGAAAAAGCTGATGACGAGCAAGAGTGTATATTTTTGATCGCCGTATTTTTTGACGACATTGCTGAGGGCAGCTTGGAGAATTCCGCTTTTGTCGAGCACGGCAAAAGCAGCGCCAACCATGAGCAAAAAGAGAATAATGACGATGATCGTCAGACTATCTTCGCCACCGAGCACTTCCATTGGAGCGGTAAACCAACGCCAAATGGGATAGTCTGCTCTATCAGTGAAAGCGAAGGAATCTGGTTGGACGATCTCTCGTCCGTCAACTTCGATGCGGGCGAATTTCCCAGCGGGGATGACGCGGGTTAATGTCCCGGCGAAGATCATAAAGATAAGCAGGATGACAAGGGATTGGACAAATGCTTTTTGGCTGATCTGTGCGCCTGATTTTTCGTTCATGGAAGGCTCCTTTTTGCACATGGATTAGATGGAGGGGTGCGGATAAAAGCTCCGTTTTTTCTTGGAGGGAGACTACAAAAAATTCTGAGACTTTTGTAGTCTTTCAAGCCAAAATCTAGAGAATTTGGAGTCCGGACACTTGATAATTTTATCTTGTTTTAAAAGAAAAACTCCCCGATTTATCGGGGAGTTCGTAAGATTTGATTAACTGCGCAAGTGGCAGGCGATTTTGTGTTCAGGGTGGCTACCAAGTGCTTTAAGTTTCGGTTCTTCTCGTGAACAAATATCTTCTGCGATAGGGCAGCGGGGATGGAAGCGGCATCCGCTGGGGGGATTGAGCGGGCTGGGTACATCACCTTGGAGGATAACTCGTTCCCGTTTGCGATTTGGCTTGGGGATGGGGATTGCTGACATCAACGCTTGTGTATAGGGATGCTGCGGATTTGCATACAACTCATCACGAGGCGAGATTTCGGCGATTTTGCCGAGATACATGACTGCTACGCGATCAGAGATATGTTCAACGACGGCGAGATTATGCGCTACGAAGAGGTAGGTTAATCCCAATTCTTTTTGCAAATCACGCAAAATGTTGAGCACCTGCGCCTGGATAGAAACATCGAGAGCTGAGACAGGTTCATCGAGAACGATGAATTCCGGTTGCAAAGCTAATGCACGGGCGATGCCGATGCGTTGACGTTGCCCGCCTGAGAATTCGTGCGGGTAACGGTTGGCGTGGAAATGTTGCAAGCCAACTTTTTTCAAGTTTTGCATCACAATGGCAGAGCGCTCTTTTGCGTTTCCCATTTTGTGGATCACCAACCCTTCGGCAATCGATTCTCCAACGGGCAGGCGAGGGTCGAGGGATGCGTAGGGGTCTTGGAAGACGATTTGCATCTTGCGGCGCATTTCCTTTAGTGCTACACCTTTTAGGCTGAGAACATCTTTGCCTTCAAAAGTGACTGACCCGCTGGTATGTTGACGCAATTGGAGCATGGTGTGTCCAACTGTGGTTTTGCCACAACCAGATTCGCCAACGAGACCGAGAGTTTCGCCTTTGTTGATCGTGAAACTGACATCGTCCACAGCTTTGACCTGGGCGATCTCACGCCGCAGGACACCGCCTTTGACGGAGTAGTATTTGACGAGATTATCTACACGGACAAGTTCTTCGTTCATTGTTATATTTTCGCTCATGACTACTTCTCCGCTTTCAATGGAGCGATATGGTTTTCGCCGTTCTGGTAAAGCCAGCAACGCACGGTATGTCCACTCTGGTATTCATCTAACGCAGGTTCGGTGCGATTGCAAATTTCGAGATCATGCTCTTTACGAGCACGGCAGCGTGGGGCAAATCGGCATCCAGGGGGCATATGAACTAAATTAGGGACAGCTCCAGGAATAACTTCGAGTTCTTCTTGTACTTGGCCTAAGATGGGCACGGATGCGATTAATCCCTTTGTGTAGGGGTGCATAGGAGTTTCGAAGACAGCTTCGATATCTGCTTGTTCAATGATCTGCCCTGCGTACATGACGGCGACACGGTCTGCGCTTTCAGCGATCAAACCAAGGTCGTGGGTGATCAGAATTACCGATGTACCCATTTTGTCGCGCAAACCTATAATTAAGTCTAAAATTTGGGCTTGGATGGTTACGTCGAGGGCGGTGGTTGGTTCGTCTGCGATGAGCAATTTTGGTTTAAGTGCTAGAGCCATTGCGATCATTACGCGTTGTGCTTGTCCGCCAGACATTTCGTGGGGGTAAGATTTTGCCTTCTTTTCGGCATCCGGAATGCCTACCAATTTGAGCAGTTTTACGGCTTCATCCCAGGCTTCTTGTTTTTTTATGTCTTTATGGATTTCAAAAACTTCGGCGATTTGTGCGCCAACTGTAAAAACAGGGTTGAGACTGCTTTGAGGTTGTTGAAAAATCATTGAAATCAAATTGCCACGCATTCCGACCATTTCTGCTTCTGAAAGTTTGAGTAGATTTTTACCTTTGAAGTAAATTTCGCCATCTACGATTCTGCCGGGGTCATCAATTAGTTGCAGAATGGAGAAGGAAGTGACGCTCTTGCCGCAACCTGATTCTCCCACCAAGCCCAGAATTTCGCCCGGATTGACATCAAAATCAACGCCATCAACGGCTTTAACGACGCCATCGGCTGTGAAGAAATAGGTTTTTAGATTTCGGACTTTTAGTAGAGGGTCTGTTGTGTTTTTTTTCATTTCTCATTTTCCGTCCGATTAGTTTTTTAGGCGGGGGTCAATCGCATCGCGAAGACCATCGCCTAAGAGGTTGAAGGCTAATACAGTTATCATAATGGCTAAGCCGGGGAAGAAGACCAGATGGGGTGCAGTGAAGATTTGGTTTCGTTCGGTACCAAGCATCGTTCCCCATTCCGCTGTTGGGGGTTGGGCTCCCAAGCCTAAAAACGAGAGCGCAGCAGCGTCTAAGATGGCGGTAGCGATTCCCAAAGTCCCCTGCACGATGAGGGGGGGGACGGCGTTCGGTAAAATCCGCCTAAATAGGATGTGCATTTTGGTGCCGCCCAAAGCAAGTGAAGCGGCGACATATTCCTGTTCTTTAACGGAGAGAACACTGGCGCGTACGACGCGCGCGTAAATGGGGATAGACACGATCGCAATGGCGAGCAACGCATTTTGTAATCCATGTCCTAGCACAGCGACAATGGCGATGGCGAGGAGGAGCGATGGGAAGGCGAGGAGGACATCCATTACGCGCATGATGGCGTTGTCTACCCAACCGCCGAGAAAACCGCCCAGTGCGCCGAGTAGAGTGCCGATGACGATAGCAAAACCGACGGTGGTGAAGCCGACCATAAGAGAGACGCGTGTTCCAAAAACGACGCGACTGAAGACGTCGCGGACGTTGCCATCCGTGCCGAGTATATGCTGTGGTTGTGTTTCGTCACATCCTAAGAGATGAATGCAAGGGTCTGAGCGTCTTTTTATATCTTCGTGACCGATGAGGACGAAGTTTGGGTCAAAGGGGGCGATGGCGGGAGCGAAGATTGCGACAAGAATAAGAAAGAGCAGGATTGAGCCGCCAATCACTGCTGAACGTTGACGGAGGATGCGGCGCATGGTGAGCTTGAGGAGGCTATCGGAGTGATAGCTTTCGTCTTGCCCATCTACTACTAGACTGGCGAGTTTGTTTTCTGTTTGTTGGGTCATGTTTTATTCCAGCCTGATGCGGGGGTCAATGAAGACGTAGGAGAGATCAACTAAAAGATTGACAGCCACATAGCCGACCGCGATGACGATTGTAAATCCTTGCACGATGGGGAAGTCGCGGGCGGTGATGGCTTCAAAGAGCATCCGCCCAACACCAGCAAATCCGAAAATCGTTTCGGTGAGAACCGCGCCTGCAAAGAGAGTGCCAACTTGCAAGCCGATGATGGTAATCACTGGTAATAGGGCATTTCGGAGGGCATGTTTCATGATGACAAAACGCTCAAATAATCCCTTTGCCCGTGCTGTGCGAATATAGTCTTGGCGCAGCACTTCCAGCATACTGGAGCGAGTCATACGGGCTATAATGGCGAGTGGGATTGTGCTTAGGGCGACAGCGGGAAGAATGAGGTGTTTGATTACATCGTTCAAAACCTCCCAATCTCGCGTAATAATGGAGTTGAGAACGTACATATTGGCGAAAAATTCCATGATTACATATTTGGTGGTGCCTTCTATAACTTCCCATTGAAAAACTTCATAAAATGGAATTGCGGATACGCCAGCAGAGATGCGCCCTGATGGAGGCAACCAGAAAGGTGTATCTTTGAGGAGCAGGGCAAAAACATAAGCGAGGACTAACCCCAGCCAATAAACGGGCATAGATACGCCTGTATTTGCTGCAATCATGACTCCCACATCTATAGCAGAGTTGCGGCGAACGGCAGAAATTATCCCTGCCGGGATGCCGCCCAATACGGCAAGAAAAAGAGCGACAAGACCTAGTTCGATGGTGGTGGGGAGGCGTTCGAGAAGAATCTTTGTTACGGGGCGGCTGTAGCGGATGGAGCTGCCAAAATCGCCCGAGAAAATTTGCTCCATATATATCCCAAACTGAACAGCGATAGGTTTATCAAAACCTTGTTCGCGATTGAAGCGCTCGCAGATCTCCACGGTTGCTTTTTCTCCAAGCATTGCCGTGCAGGGATCTCCCGGGATAGAACGTGCCATTATAAAAGTGACAAGCAGAATCCCGAAAATTACCGGAATTGAATACAGGATACGACGGATAGCATATTGTGTCATAAGCAAACCAATCCAAAAATGAAAATGATGACAAAGAAACAACGCGAGATAGCACACGCCTTGTAAGGCGCAGCACCATCTCGCGTTGTGGTTAGTTACGAGCTAGATGGCTTAGAAGAATTACTCTTCTAAATTCATCAAGCCATCCCATAGATATGAGTAGTAATCAAACACGCCGGTATTACCAACATGATATTCGCTGGATGCGTCAATACCAGCTGCCCAGGAAACAACTACATCGTTGGCATCAAAAGTGGTGCCATCGTGGAAGGTTACGCCTTCACGTAGGGTGCAGGTCCAGACGGTTGAGTCTGCATTGGCTGTACAGCCGGTGGCCAATTCAGGCACAACTTCGCCAGAGTCGATAGCATAACCCAATAGAGTTTCCACAACCTGTTGGCAGGCAGCTAGTGACTCGCCGTCGGTCTCGTCCGCGCAGTAGAGGCTGATGGGTTCAGCATTTTGCATAAAGACGAAAGTGTCTTTGCCGGGGTCAACTTGCGCCATCAGTGGGGCACCGAAGGGGCGGAAGTGGGCGTTTCCAAGGGTGTTCAAGGCTGCAGATGCAGAAGCACCATTAGCAATCGGAACCATGGGGACTAGCTCTTTGATAGCGTTATTGGCTTCAACATAAAGTGCTTCAGCCTCAGCTGGATCACCAATCTGTGAGGCTTTTTCAAGTGCTTCATAGATTGCAGGATGTACTTCGCCAAATTGTGGATTCGCAGCAGCGAAGTGGTAGTCCAGGAAGTTGGTCACATGAGGATAGTCAGCACCCCAACCGAGGAGGTAGAAACCATTCAGGCGGCCATTGGTGGATTCGTCAATGAACTCACCGGATTCCATCACAACAACTTCGGCTTCGATGCCCAGATTGTCGCGCAACTGGGTCTGGAATTCAACAGCAACCAAGCCGGGTTCAGGCAGGTAGCCACGGAAGACATCGCGGTAGTAGATCGTGGTTTCAAAACCATCGGGGTAGCCAGCATCAGCAAGTGCTTGCTTGGCTGCTGCTGCGTCGAACTCGTACCATGAATCGCCAACACAGCCATTAGGGAGGCTGCAAGGAGTGAAGTGTGAGGGGACGACAGAACCTTCAGCGTAGAAATTGTCTACAATGCGGGCGCGGTCAATACCCATCGCAATAGCTCGGCGAACCTCGACATTATCGAAGGGGGGATTGGTCATCGCCAGATAAAGAACATTGGGGTTGGCAACTGGGAGGAAAGTCAAGTTCGCATCATCCTGTACTGTTGCGTAATCATCGGGGCTGAGGTTGGTGATCTGGTCAACGGTGCCGGATTGGAGTTCAAGCAGGCGTTGTGCACCTTCAGTTGCCCAGCGGATGACTAGAGTGTCATAAGCGGGTTTGTCACCCTGTGCTGCCTCAGCGCAAAATGGAATTTTGGCAACCATGTTATAGTTCACAAAAGGAGCCAAAACCATGAGAAAAAAGCGCAAGCATT
>JABGQT010000089.1 GCA_018648685.1 Anaerolineae bacterium | reverse complement strand
ACGCCAGACGAGTTGGATACGCTCTTCGCCCCCTTCTGGGAATCATGGCAAATCGTTCACGATAGTTATGTAGACCAACCCGTAGATGACCTGGAGCTAATGCAGGGAGCCATCCGCGGGATGCTCGATTCACTTGGTGATCAACATACCTCCTATATGGACCCGCATGAATTCACTCAGGCAAATAGCAGCATGGAAGGCGAATACGATGGTATCGGTGCATGGGTAGATTCAACGGGCGATTATCTTGCCATTGTCAGCCCCATGCCCGGCTCTCCTGCCGAAGAAGCAGGGCTGAAGCCCGGCGATCTTGTCCTTGCCATTGACGGCGAAGATATGACCGGTATAGATGGCGACCTTGTGATTAAAAAAGTTCTGGGTACGGCAGGCACAGTGGTGGAACTGACCATTCATCGCGAAGGCGAAACTGAGCCGCTTGTCTTTGAAGTCACGCGTGCGCATATTTCTATCCCCAGCGTAGAAGGGGAGTTGCTCGAAGGCAATGTTGGTTATGTTCACATCTTCACTTTTGGGGCAAATACCACGCCTGAATTAAGAGCGACGCTTGAAGACCTCCTTGAGCAGGGTGCTGAAGGTTTTGTAGTCGACTTCCGCAATAACGGCGGTGGTTATCTCACTACAGCTATCGAAGTTGCCTCTGAATTTTTGCCTGAAGATGAAGTGGTGCTTTACGAAAAATATGGTGATGGACGACTGGATACGCACAAAGCCGACGCGGGCGGATTAGCGACCAATTTACCGATTATCCTGCTGATTAACGAAGGCTCCGCTTCTGCTTCAGAAGTGGTCGCTGGTGCCATTCAAGACCTCGGGCGTGGAGAATTGGTCGGTATGACTTCTTTTGGCAAAGGTTCAGTGCAAAACTGGGTGCCGCTTAATAATGATCAGGGTGCAGTGCGCGTGACTATTGCAAAATGGCTTACGCCTGCAGAGCGCACTATCCACGAGGTTGGCTTGGAGCCTGATGTGGTCGTTGAGATCACCGAAGAAGATTTTGAAGCCGAGCGTGATCCGCAATTGGATAAAGCAGTAGAATTATTGCTCGAAAAAATCGGCGCAGAGTAAAACTTTTTGCGACCTTTTGCGTAAATAAAAAAGAAGATTTTCTGTCATTGCGAGTGAAGTTTACGGAGCGCGGCAATCTCCTGCAAGTCTTGGAGATTGCTTCGGCGCTCGCAATGGCATAGTAAAAATTAGGAGTTCAAATGTACTTCTCAGCCTCTTATTGGATCTATATGCTCCCTGGCATATTGCTGGTAATGTTCACATCCTGGTATGTCAAATCGGCTTACCGAAAATGGAGCAAAGTCCCCGCCCGCAGCCGCATTAGCGGGCATGAAGCCGCGCAACGCTTGATCACGCGCGCGGGGCTTTACGGCGTGCAAATTGAAGGTATTCGCGGCGAAATGAGCGACCATTATGATCCGCGCTCAAAAACTCTGCGTCTTTCACAAGGCGTGGCACAAGGCTCATCTGTTGCGGCATTGGCAATTGCTGCCCACGAACTCGGTCACGCCATGCAGGATGCTGAAGATTACTTCCCTCTCACAGTGCGCGCTGCAATGGTGCCGATGGTCAATGTCGGCTCCACCCTCGGCTGGATTCTGATCATGGCAGGGCTTTTCTTCAACTGGCTCAATATCGCCTGGTTGGGTATCGCCTTTTTTGCAGGCGGCGCACTCTTCGCGCTAATGACCCTCCCCGTCGAATTTGATGCCTCGGCACGAGCCAAAAGATTGCTCGCCGAGACAGGCATTATCCAAACCGAAGAAGAACAACGTGGCGTGAATAATGTTCTCAACGCGGCTGCGCTGACTTATGTCGCGGCACTGGTCACGGCAGTTTTGCAAGTGCTTTATTACGCTAGCTTGCTTAGCGGACGGCGAAGATAATTATAAATATCAAAATAAAAAGTCTCTCGTAAATCAGCGAGAGACTTTTTTATTTACAGAGCTTTCTACGTAAGGAGTTTGGTTTATCTCTCATCTCTTTATAAATAGGACTTTCACTCAGGCGGGGGTGCGTCGCACCCTTCTTTCCCGTTTAAAAGCGAAAGCCCTAATAAAGAAAAATATTTCGGAGATTTCTAAGATGACTATATCTAAAAATACAATACACCCACTGGTTGCCAATCGGCGCAGCCCACGCGCTTTTGACCGAGATCGTAAAATTAGCCCAGAAATGCTCTCTAATTTACTAGAAGCAGCTCGCTGGGCACCCTCTGCCAACAATATCCAGCCCTGGCGTTTTATCGTGGGACAAAAAAATGATGCCACACATCAGAAAATTGTATCTACGCTCTCAGAAGGCAATCGGATTTGGGCAGAACATGCGCCTATATTGATTCTTGCTGTAACACAGGAAGAAGGAGAACGCGGCAAGCAAAGCTACGCTTGGCACGATTTAGGCTTGGCAACAACGCAGATGGTCCTTCAAGCCTCCGCGATGGAACTCTATGCACATATCATGGCAGGTTTTTCAAAAGACGAAGCGCGCTCAGCTTTTTCTATCCCCGCAGAATATGTGCCATTAACTGTCATTGCGATTGGCTATCTTGGCGACGTTGAAAACCTCCCTGAAAAATTACAGGCACGAGAAAAAGCACCTCGTATTCGAAAAACATTGGATGAAATAGCCTTTCAAAATACATGGGGAGAGCCTCTGGCTTAGGTTTGCAGATTTTAAGTTGAAAACTGAAGGTCTCTCGTGAAAACTGGGAGACCCTTTTTATTATCACGAATTGTACAAATACTCCGAATAATTTGTGCTATTCGCATCATTCGAAGCATTCGTGATACCTTATAATCTAGCTCATGAAATCACAAGAAGTTCTCCCCGTTCTCATCTCCATTCTCATCATTATTGCGGTTGCTTTTTTGCAAAGACAAAGTAAACTCGCGGCTGCCATCATCTCTACCACGCCCATCCGCGCCGCTTTAGCGATCTGGGTTATTTATGCCGCAGTTAATGGAAGCAAAGAGGCCGTTGTTAAATTTAATCAGAGCGTTGCACTTTCTCTGATCCCAACTTTTCTCTTTGCAGTTGGTGCATGGTACGCAGCGCGTGCGGATATGAAAATTGGTGGAATTTTACTTTCTGGCTATGGGACTTGGGCAATTGCTACGGGGATTTTATATTTGCTGCGCCAAAGATTAGGGATAGGATAAATCTCTACTATGTCTTTCGATAGATTACTCTCCCGCTGGCGCTCGGACCCGGAAACTGCTCCCAATATTTCGACCTGGCAGACGACCCCGGCACGTCCCGCTAAAATAACCTCTTTCCCCGAAGATTTACCACTGTCTCTAGCGGATGCCCTTCGACAGCGCGGAATCGATTCTCTTTACAGCCATCAATCCCTTGCTTGGGAATATGCCTGTGCGAAAAAAAATATTGTTCTCGCGACAAGTACTGCTTCGGGGAAAACACTAGCTTACAACCTTCCCGTTTTAGCGGAATTATCGGCAAATCCAGAAGCCCGCGCCATTTATCTTTTCCCTACAAAAGCCTTAACCCAGGATCAACTTTCCAATTTGCAGTCTCTTTTACCAGCGACGGCCATTTATGATGGGGATACACCGAAATCGAAGCGTCCGGCCATTCGGAAAAATGCGCGCATTTTGCTTACAAACCCAGATATGCTCCACACGGGGATTTTGCCCCATCACACCAAATGGGAAGAGTTCTTCAGCAATCTGCGCTTTGTGGTCATCGACGAGATGCACACTTATCGTGGTGTTTTTGGCTCACATGTTGCGAATGTTATTCGCCGCCTAAAGCGGATCGCTGCTTTTTATGGTGCAAGCCCGCAATTTATACTCACTTCGGCAACGATCGGTAATCCTGCTGAATTGGCAGAGAATTTGATCGAAGCGCCTGTTGAGCTGATTGATGAAGATGGTTCTGCGCAGGGAGAAAGGCACTTTTTGATCTACAACCCGCCCGTAATAGACGCCGCTCTTGGATTGCGAAAAAATGGCTTAATGGAATCTGTTCGATTAGCGGGAGATTTGCTCAGAAATGATGTGCAATCTGTTGTTTTTGCAAAGTCTCGCAGAAGTGTTGAAATCATTTTGACCCATCTGCGAGAACAAGCTTTAGGAAATAGCGGGGGAAAAATACGCGGCTACCGCTCGGGATATTTAGCTACTCAGAGAAGAGAGATCGAAAAAGGCCTCCGCGATGGAGATGTTTCTCTCGTTGTGGCGACAAATGCGCTTGAGCTGGGAATCGACATCGGTGGTTTGGGCGCGGCATTGTTGGTCGGCTATCCAGGCGGGATTGCCTCTACATGGCAGCAAGCCGGAAGAGCGGGGCGGGGCGATGATCCAGCCGCGGCGATATTTGTTGCTTCACCAAATCCCCTCGATCAGTTTCTTGCGCATCATCCCGAATATTTCTTTGCTCGCTCGCCGGAGCAAGCCCTTGTTAACCCCGATCATTTGTTGATTTTGCTCAACCATCTCCGATGTGCGGCCTTTGAATTGCCTTTCAAAGAGGGGCAGGGATTTGGGAATCTCAGCGCAGAAATGCTTGGGGATTTTCTCGATTTTCTCGCCGAGGGGGGCGAGTTACACGCCTCTGAGCAGGCCTATTTTTGGATGGCCGATAATTATCCGGCAGCGAGCGTTTCGCTCCGTTCTGCATCCCCAGAAAATATTATTTTGCAGATCCACGATGGCGGCCCTCCGCGTGTGCTTGGCGAAGTCGATCTGGGTTCTGCGCCCTGGATGGTGCATCCGCGCGCGCTTTATTTGCATGAGGGGCAGCAATATTTTGTGCAGGATCTGGATTTGGAGAGAAATCTGGCTGTGCTGATCCCCGTCGCGCTCGATTATTTCACCCAGCCCCAGCGTCAGACCGAAATTACGCTTTTATCTGAGATCGCTCAAGCTGCGGTGCGTGGCAGCGAATCGGCTTATGGCGAGTTGCTCGTCTCTGAGCAGGTGACTGGTTTTCGGAAGCATAGTTGGGAGACGGGCGAAAATTTGGGCGAGGAGCCGCTGGAGCTGCCGCCAAAGGAATTCCAGACGACCGGTTTTTGGCTTTCTCTGACCGATGAAACGACAGAGAAACTGCGTGCGACAGGGGCATGGTCGAATGATAGCAATGATTATGGCCCCGATTGGCCGCATATCCGCGCGGCTGTGCGCGAACGGGATGATTTTTCTTGTCAGGTTTGTGGATTGCCCGAAGAGGGTCGGCAGCACGATGTGCATCATAAAATCCCTTTTCGTAATTTTGTGGATCGGGATGATGCGAATCAGCTGAATAACTTGGTCACTCTTTGCCCAAGTTGCCATCGCCAAGCGGAACAAAATGTGCGGATGCGCTCTGGATTGTCTGGGCTTGCTACCCTTTTAGGACATCTAGCGCCCCTATATTTGATGACCGATAGCCGCGATCTGGGCGTTTTCGCGGACCCGGCCTGGTCTGCTGCCGAAGGGATGCCCTCCGTTGTGCTCTATGACCAAGTTCCGGCAGGAATTGGTTTTAGCCAGAAATTATTTGAGATGCAAGAAACCCTGCTAAAGAGCGCGCTACAATTGGTCAAGGAATGCCACTGCAAAGATGGCTGCCCAAGTTGCGTTGGTCCCGGCGGTGAGAATGGCAGCGGCGGGAAAAGGGAGACGGTGGCGATTTTGAGGGAGTTGGTTGGGTGAGGGTATAATTTTCATATTGGAACAGTTGATGTAATCAATGTAATAACCAAACAATTAAGGAGATAAAGAATGAGCGATAGTGATTTTCCATCCACAGAAAGCAAACCTCTTTTACCTGATTTTCATTATGATATTGTTTCTAGAATATTGCCAGGCTCTTGCGCATTACTATTTTTATTTCCTATTCAAATATCCGATATTAAATTAGAGCAACTCCCGATATACTTAGCACTAGCTTACATAACAGGTCTTGGAATTGATGCTTTTGCACACTACTTTATAGATAAATATGTTTTTTCTCCGATATGTAAAAAAATAAAAAAGCCAGACATTATGGATATTTGGAGTGGAACCCTCAAAATAACGAACAGTAGTGGCAGAAGGCATATGCTAAAAATGATAGCAGAAAGAAGCCTGTTTAGATCATTGCTACTTCTCTCTATATTCAATCTGGCTTACTTGGCTATCGCAAAAAATATCAACTGGGCAAGCTGGACAGTATATGCTCCGATTTTGTTCGCGATACCTTTTTGGTTCTTTCATTGGATAACTAACTATAATTTAGAAAAAATTATAACCAACGGTCAATCAGATAAAAATGATATATCTAACCATAAAGAAAAATCCAAAGCAGACAAAAAAAGGAAAAGATCAGATTGAGAAAGATGGATTTAGGGACTCACGATTTAATACGTTCTTTTGGTATTCAAACCAATTGGTATGTAATAACAGGTGCGTCTAGTTCTGGTAAAACAACACTGATTAATCAAATAGATACCCAAGGATTTCAAGTTGTTCCTGAAGTAGGACGGCAATACTTTGAAAGAGAATTAGCTACAGGACGAACAATTGATGACATTCGCAATAATCCCATCACAATGACACGCGAAATACATAAACTTACACTTGAATTAGCTGCTGAGAGAAAAACTACAGATAACGTTTTTTTCGACCGAGGAATCCCTGATTCTCTGGCATTTTATCGGTTTGTTGGTATGAATCCTGACCAAATTTTGCAAGATTGTTTCCAATATTGTTACACATCTATATTTATCCTCGATCGATTGCCATATCAACAAGATGAGATTAGAAAAGGAGATGATAAAACAGCGACTTATTTTGATAAGTGGCTAGAACATGATTACAGTGCCTTAGGATACAAGGTTATAAGGGTCCCTGTCACACCACCTGAAGAGAGACTTGCGTTTATTTTAAACAGAATTTCCGTTTAGGTAGCAAACATATTTTGGCAAGCAGTGCGTTGTAGCTGTACTACAATAACCATATGAAAATAGAACTAACCCAAAACCCATCCAAAGAAGACGCAAAAATAATCAGTGGTGGTCTTGTGCAATTTAATCATGAGACCATTCCCGATCTTGAGCCACAAGAAGCTACGATCAATTTCTCAATCTTCACGCGTGCTGCTGCTGGGGAAATTACAGGCGGGCTAAGAGCATCCTGTTATTGGAATATCTTGCATATTGAATTGATCTGGGTTTCAGAAGAAGCCAGAGGGCACGATATTGGCAGTCAAATGGTCAAAAAAGCAGAAGCCTTTGCTATCGAAAATGGTTTTGAACTTGCTCTTTTGGATACCACCAGTTGGCAGGCAAAGCCGTTCTACGAAAAGCTCGGGTATGAAGTGATCGCGACCTTGCCCGATCATCCGAAAGGTCATGCTCTCCATTTTCTTACGAAAAAGTTGGTAGCATAATTTTTATAAAAAGCACTCTTTTGAAAGAGTGCTTTTTCATTACTTGTTTTTGGGTGTCATTCAATGATCTAGTTGTTCTTTCTGTATGTCCTCAAAGCTTTCGGACAGTTTCTAATGGAGACTTTTAGCCTCGTT
>JABGQT010000204.1 GCA_018648685.1 Anaerolineae bacterium | reverse complement strand
AGGAAAAACTCTACTCCGATCTGCCAGGATACGGGGACACTGCTCTTCTACGTCCACTACCCCGAAGGGCTGAGTACCCGTAAACTCAAAAAGCAGATTCAAGATGCCGTTGTTGAAGCGACCAAGCTAAATTATCTGCGCCCTAACTCTGTAAACACTATTACTGGTAAAAATACGGGGGATAATAGCGGCGATGATTATTACCCCACCATCCACTTTGAAGAGGTAGACGAAAATCTCCCGCTAACCATCGAATTAATGCTCAAAGGCGGTGGATGTGAAAATGTAGGCGCACAATATAAATTGCCCAACACCGAGATGGGTGCAGGGCGTGACCTTGCCGGGGTACGGAAAGTTGTTCTCGATGCCGTGCACCAAGCCCAGGGCAAAGGCTGTGCTCCCGGTGTCCTCGGCATCGCCATCGGTGGGGATCGGGGTGGATCCTATCTGGCATCCAAAGAAACTTTACTCGGCAAAATTGGCGAGGAAAACCCTAACCCTGAACTGAATGCGATGGAAGACCAGCTCACCGAAGAAATCAATCAGATGGGCATTGGTCCCATGGGCTTTGGCGGCAAAACAACAGTTTTGGACACAAAAATCAAGGGGCTGCATCGTTTGCCTGCCAGCTATTTTGTGTCAGTTTCATATATGTGCTGGGCATATCGTCGCCGCAAAATGACGGTGAATGGAACAGAAATTAGCTACGACTAAACGGGTAGCCCAAAGGGCGAGATGACCTCGCCCCTACAGGAGAAAAATAATGAAAAAATTAACCCTCCCCATCAGCGATGAAGCCATCCGAGATTTGAAAGTCGGCGAAACGGTGCTGCTCTCAGGTGTGATGATGACCGGGCGCGACGCCGTCCACAAATGGATGAACGATGCTTTTATTGCCAAGGAAGTGCAGCCCACCGAAGATGATTTAGCCGTTTACGAAGCGATCAAACCCATTCTCGATGGCGGAATCATTTATCACTGTGGCCCCGTTGTCTCTGGCGTTGAAACAGGTGACTATAAATTTTTAGCAGCAGGACCGACCACATCCATTCGTGAAGAACCATATCAGGCAGATGTGATGAAGTATTTCAACCTGAAAGGCGTAATCGGCAAAGGCGGCATGGCAGGGAAAACGCTGCAAGGCTGTATGGATACGCCTGCCGTCTACTTCCACGCCATTGGCGGCGCGGCATCTCTGATCGCCCAATCGGTGCAAGAAGTGCTTACCGTCCACAAACTAGATTTTGGTGTTCCCGAAGCGATGTGGGTGATCGACGTGAAAGATTTCCCCGTTGTGGTCACAATGGATAGTCACGGTGATAGTCAGCATAATGTTGTTGAAGGTAAGTCTCAGGAAGTTTTGGCAAATTTGATGAAGAAGTAGAAAATGATAAGTGATGAGGGTAGTGATCAAAATTGACTAATGCCCTGCCCCCCTCTAACTTCCCCCGAAGGGGGAGAACTTGTCCCTTCCCCCTTCGGGGGAAGGCTAGGATGGGGGCGAGTTGCAAAGCCATCCTTTTCACTTATCACTCGTCACGCATCACTCTTCACTGTAACTCAGACAGCTTCAAACTCTGTCTGAGTTTTTCCTTTAATATGGGTATAATCAATTATCCAAAAGGACTGATTTAAGGAGAGCTATTATGAAAAGAGCAGTGAGTGTGAGCATTGGCTCATCGAAGCGAAATAAAGCCGTGACAGTGAAGTTGAACGGCGAAGAGATCAGCATCGAGCGTATCGGCACCGATGGTGATCTGAAAAAGGCAGCCCAATTATTTACAGAAATGGACGGCACCATAGATGCCTTTGGCATGGGCGGTGGCGACTTCGGCACAGAATTTGCTGGCAAATTTTTCCGATACCATAACGTTGCCTGGATCGCAGACGGCGCAATAAAAACCCCTGTCGTGGACGGCTCTGGGCTACGTAACACACTCGAATATCGCCTTGCCAATTTCATTGACAAAGAGATTGGCGATTATATTAACCCCAAACGCGTTCTACTCACTGCTGCCTCTGACCGTTGGGGCATGACCAAAGGCTTCATGGAAGCCGGCTATGAGTGCATCTTCGGCGAATTGATGTTCGGGATTGGCATTCCCATCCCCTTGCGCAAAGTTAGCCAACTAAAACTTCTCGCATCCGCACTCTACCCCATCGTGATGCGCCTGCCCTTCTCATGGATATATCCAACCGGTGACAAACAAACTGTACGGGAACCCAAATTTGAGAAATACTATCAGTGGGCAAGCGTCATTGGCGGTGACAATAACTATATTGTCCGCCATATGCCCGATAAACTCGAAGGCAAGGTCATCGTCACGAATACCACCACAGAAGAAGATATGCAACTCTTCAAAGATGCTGGTGTCAAATATGTTGTGACAGGCACGCCAGCAATAGATGGTCGCTCCTTTGGCACAAATATGATGGAAGCTGCCTTCATCGCCGCTTCGGGCAAAAACCGTAAGCTCACGAACGACGAGCTCAATGAAATGCTCGACACCTTAGATTTCAAACCACAGATCAGAGAGTTGAATTAGCTTACACCTGTCATTGCGAGCGTTTTTTTGCGAAACAATCTCCCACACAGTTTTGGAGATTGCGCCGCTTCGCTTACAGCGGTAAAACTGCCTCGCAATGACGTGGAGGAATTATTATATGGACGCAATCGTCATCGCTGGCGGCATTCCCCAGCCCGAAGAACCCCTCTACGAATATACGCAAGGCATCCCCAAAGCCATGCTCGAAGTTGCCGGAAAACCGATGGTGCAATGGGTGCTCGATGCCCTCGGCGACGCAAAAAATGTTGAAAACGTAATCATTATCGGGCTGGACGATGCTGATAGCGTCACCTGCGCCAAACCCACCTACCACATCCCCAACCAGGGGCGGATGCTCTCAAATATCCAGGCGGGTATCGATAAAATGCGCGAGATCAACCCTAAATCCGAGTATGTCATCTCCTCTTCAGCCGACATCCCAGCGATAACCGGCGAGATGATCGACTGGCTCGTTGATACAGCACTGGAAACCCGTCACGATATTTATTATGGTGTCGTTAAAAAAGAGACGATGGAAGCCCGTTATCCCGATTCCAATCGCACTTTCACCAAATTACAGGATATGGAACTCTGCGGCGCCGACATCCACATTGCGCACCATACGATGACGACGGATCCCGAGCATCTTGCCGTTTGGGATGTGCTGATCGGCAAACGGAAGCAGCCCCTTAAACAGGCAGCCTCGGTCGGTATCTGGACATTGGTCTTGCTACTGCTTGGACGCATCTCCCTGGCAGATGCAGTGGCGCGTGTCTCGAAAAAGCTGAATATTGACGCCCGCGCCCTCATCTGGGATTATGCCGAAGCCGCTATGGACGTAGACAAACCCCACCAGCTTGAAATGCTGCGTGCGGATTTAGAGAAGAAATAAACCTATCGTCATTGCCAGCAAAGATTATGTAGCGACGAGTGCCCTTTAGGGTAAGCAATCTCCTCATTAGGTGGAGATTGCCACGTCGCCACAAAGCGGCTCCTCGCAATGATATCCTTTTTAAATTTATGACCTTCAAAGACCTCCTCACCCTCGACGCTGAACTGACAAAAAAAATGCGCATCGCCGAAAACCCTGGCAAATTGCGCACGCTCGCTGCTTTTTTCGCCCACTCTGGCGATTCCTGGTTCTGGGCTGTGGCATTGATCACAGTCTGGGCCTTTGGCAACGCATTTTGGAAAAAATGGGCGGCTATTATGTTGGGCGCATTGATCATTATGGCTGCCATCGTGCTGATCCTGAAATTTGCGATCCGACGCAAACGTCCCGAAGGGGAATGGGGAGATATTTACCGAAGCACTGACCCGCATTCCTTCCCATCCGGGCATGCAACGCGCGCCTTTTTGCTGGGAACAATGGGCATCTTTCTTGGTCCCCCGTGGATGTCGATTCTTCTTGTTATTCTAGCCCCCCTCGTCGCGCTGGGACGTGTTGCGATGGGTGTCCATTATCTTTCTGATATTCTGGCAGGGGCGGTGTTGGGCATTATAGGTGGCATTATCGGTTTTGCTATTTATCCTGCTGTTTATGCGTGGTTTGTTGGGTGGTTAGGGTTGGTTTTGTGGTAAATCAATTACCTTGTCGTATCTATATTATCTGATTTAGGCTTGGGGAAAAAGGCTTGTCGGAGATAAAATGTTTAGCACAGAATTTCTTCTTACATCGCTTGTTGTTGTACTCGTTCCTGGAACCGGAGTCATATACACGGTTTCTACTGGTCTTATGCATCGCTGGAAAGCGAGCCTTGTCGCAGCACTTGGCTGTACAACAGGCATAATCCCGCATTTAGCTGCAAGTATTTTGGGATTATCGGCAATTCTTCATATGAGCGCACGCGCTTTTTATGTACTGAAATTTGGCGGCACTTTATACCTACTCTATCTAGCATGGGGCATATGGCGTGATACAGGTTCGCTCAAATTAGATCAATCGTCTACAAAAATGAATACATGGCAAATTGTGACCAAAGGGATCTTGATCAACATTCTAAACCCAAAACTTACGATATTCTTTTTCGCCTTTTTACCACTTTTTATTTCGCCTGATGCAATCTCTCCCACACAAGAAATGATCGGGCTTAGCATTATTTTTATGGGAATGACTTTTATTGTTTTTGCCATATATGGGATATTAGCCAGTGGGATCAGCAAATATCTAATCAATTCACCAAAAGCGATTAAAGGTATACAACGATCATTTGCCATTATTTTTGCTGGACTTGCAGCTAAATTGGCACTGAGTGAACAATAAATAGAGGAAAATATTTTACTGGAGACAAAACATGGCCAACCCAAAATCCGAAAAAATCACAGAAGATTACAACTTCCATAATCGCATCATGCACTTCTTCATTGATGGCATCAGCCACGCAGATAGCGTGCTGCAACTCCCCTTCAAACACAATTGCATGAACTGGATTTTAGGGCATATTGTCACCAACCGCAGCCATGTGCTGGAAGTCGTCGGTGCAGAGCATGGATGGCAGGAAGAAGTTCGTGAACTCTATCATCAGGATACACAACCTGTAACGCAGGAAACTCTTTCAATCAAATTTGAAAAGTTGGTCGAATATCTGGATGAAAGCGTAGCGTTACTTGAGACCGTGCTAAAAGATAAAAGCGAAGCATGGCTGGATGAAAACTTCGCCAATTATCGCGGCGAAAAGACGCGCTATGAACATGTCATGAGTTTCCACTGGCACGAAAGTTTCCATCTTGGGCAATTGGAGATATTGAAGGCATTTATCGAGTCAAAGCGATAAATCATCTCTTGTTTTTAGGCTCATAAGGGTAATACCTCTAATAAAAAAGGAGTTTTACAGGTATGTCTTCAACAATTATCGTTGCACTGATTTGTCTCTCAGCACTGATTTGTCTCTCAGCACTTCTTTTTCTTAGCTTTCTATTTTTTCTTGCGAAAAAAGCAGGGAAAGGTCGCTTGGAAAAAGTTAAAGCGCTAAATCTCTTCTTAGAAAGAACTTTTTGTTTAGTTAGCCAAGACCCCGAAGGAATTTACCCTGACTTAAGCGGCAAAGTGGATGGTGTTGAGGTTGCCATAGATGTTTATCTTCAGCAGTACGCAAGATCAGGGAACGCTGGTCCCGGTCACCGCCCATGGATGCGGGTGCGGGCACAATTGCCTTTTCAGTCTAATATCCAGGTGCAATTGCGCGGAGAAAAATATAGCAATATCCCCTCCAAATCTCCCGAGTGGATCGAAAAGAAAGAAGGCTATCCTCCTTTCGATCAGAAATATATTTTATTTATAAAAGAAGGCGTCTCTCCCGAGGAGGCATTGCCGCCCGCCGTGCGTGAGGCTTTACTCGCCGCCAATCCGCCTGTTGCTATATTGGGCAAAGTCGTTTCGTGGATGAAAAAAGGAACAGATCATAGCCCTGAATTGATAGGGGATGCCCTGCGTTCTTGCAGTAGTGTGGCTTCGGCAATTCTTAAAAATTCTTGATCGTTCTTCTTAGATAAGTCAGAAGGGTAGATTGCAACTTCTTTCGGTCCCAAATGAACAACGACATCAGAGATTCTTTACGAAAAGCATATAACGGAAAAGCGCAAGAACGAGACGGAAACGCTATTCATGAATGGAAACTCGAAGAGCGGAAAATTTTTCTATCTCTTTTACGAGAAGAGAAAAAAGAAACACTACTGGAAATAGGTGCTGGTTCAGGAAAAGATAGTGCCTTTTTTCAGGAACAGGGATTGAAAGTTCTTTGTACTGATCTTTCCCCTGAAATGATAAAGTTGTGCCAAGCAAAAGGTCTTGATGCCAAGATACTAGATTTTGCCAATTTAGGTTCTCTTAACAAATCTTTTGATGCTGTCTATGCCTTGAGTTCTTTACTGCACTTACCAAAAAAAGAATTACCTGCTGTACTGACTTTGATCAATGCCCGACTAAACCCAAAGGGATTATTTTTTATGGGCGTTTATGGGGGACATGATTCTGAAGGTATTTGGGATGAAGATTCGTATCGCCCGAAGCGTTTTTTCTCATTTTTTGATGATGCACATATCAAAAACCTTGTTAGCAAAATCTTTGATATAGTTTCGTTCAAACGCATTACTATCGAAGAAATCACCTCTTCCGGTTTGCATTATCAATCTGTGATACTTCGTAAACGTAAGTGAATCCCCATGAAAAAACTCATCCCAATATCAAGTGGTCTCAACTCAGAAAAAAAATCAAGGTGTTTTCGTGAGCAGAGCAAGTTGAAAGGAGGGCGTTCCGCGCTATTTCATCCGCTTCATGGCGTGGCGGAGAATTTCATCTATCAATTCGACAAAACTCACTCCTATCGAATGGGCGATAATGGTCAGATCGGAATCTCGGAAATGCAATCCGGGTAGCGTATTAAGCTCAAGCACATGGGGGTTTCCTTTTTCGTCTAAACGAATATCTACCCGCCCACCATCACGACATTCAAGCGTGCGCCACGAGGCAAGTGCCATTCTTGCGAGCTTCTCACGCAACGCTGCTTCAACATCAAATTTATAAGAAACAAGACGGGCATAGTTTTCTTTTTCTCGAAAGCCATAAATTTCTCCACCTTCGTTCAGCAAAACTTCCATCATGCCCAAAACACGGGCGTCCTTTCCTGTGCCCAATATCCCCACCGTAAACTCCCGACCGGGGAGATATTTTTCAAGCAAAATAGGTTGACTATATTCTGACCAGAGCCATTTTATGCGCGCAACAAACTCATCTTGTGTATAAACAACAGATTTTTCGTTAATGCCTTTGGAAGTTCCTTCATAAAGGGGCTTAAGAAAAAAGGGGAAGGCAATTGCCGTCTCTATATTTGTCTCTGGTGCTAAGACCTGATATTCTGGCGTGGGAATTTGCGCCAGCTTGAGAATTTCTTTGGTACGTCCTTTATCAAGGCAAATCGCCAAGCTAAGCGAGTCAGAAAAGGTACAGGGTATTTGGTAGGCTTCTAACAAACCAGGCACCTGAGACTCGCGTGTGCGTCCATATCGGCCTTCTGCCATGTTGAAAACCAGATCAACCCTATTGCCTTCTGCCAGAAAATTGACCAGGGATTTAATATTGCCAATTTCAGTAGTTCACGATTTTGATTGACAAAGCGGGCAACTTCGGAGAAAGT
>JABGQT010000202.1 GCA_018648685.1 Anaerolineae bacterium | reverse complement strand
ACCCGGTTTTACCTGTCGATCAACCTATTCTTTTGTTAAAGTGTCTGGTGGCTAGAAATTATCCTAAATAATTATTTGAAGGAAAACCTCATGATCAAAACCTACACCAACCGCAACTATCTCGACGCCCTTAACGAACGTGTACTCATCTTTGATGGCGCGATGGGCACCAGCATCCAGAACCAAAACCTGACTGCCGAAGATTACGGCGGAGAAAAATATAACGGCTGTGTCGATTATCTTGTGCTAACGAACCCCGCAGCGATCGAAAAAGTGCATCGTTCTTTCTTTGATGTAGGCGTGGATGTTGTCGAGACCGACACCTTCAGAGCCAATCGTCTCACGCTGGGCGAATATGGCCTTGCCGATAAAACTATTGAACTTAACAAGGCCGCCGCATCTCTTGCGCGTCGTTTGGCGGATGAATATTCCACGCCCGAGCAGCCACGTTTTGTCGCTGGCTCGCTTGGCCCAACAGGCAAACTCCCCTCCGCCGACGATCCCGACCTTTCCGATCTTGGCTACGATGACCTCGCCGAACTTTTCCGCGAACAGGCGACCGGTCTGCTTGAAGGGGGAGTAGATGTTTTGCTCATCGAAACCTCGCAGGATATTCTCGAAGTCAAAGCCGCCATCACAGGCATCCAAACTGCTTTCGCCGAGACAAAGATCGTTGTCCCGCTCCAAGCCCAAATCACGCTCGATACGACGGGCAGAATGCTCTTCGGCACTGACATCGCTGCCGCGCTATCCATTCTCGAAGGGCTGCCCATCGACGTCGTCGGCATGAACTGCTCCACCGGCCCCGAGCATATGCGCGCGCCCATCGAATTCCTCGGCGAAAACGCCAATCTGCCCGTTTCCTGCATCCCCAACGCCGGGATGCCCATGAACGTGGATGGCGAAGCCGTGTACCACCTTGAGCCTGAAGCTTTTGCAAACGATCTCTACGAATTTATTGAAAAGAATGGGATCAGCGTGGTGGGCGGATGCTGTGGAACGACCCCTACGCATCTAAAAGCATTGGTGGACAAAGTGCACGGTACCGTACCCGCACCACGCCCGGAACGCTCTACCCCTCGGCTTGCTTCCGGGATCCGATCATTTACCATGCGACAAGAACCGGCGCCCTTTATCATCGGTGAACGTTGTAATGCCCAGGGCAGTCGCAAATTTAAACGCCTGCTGCTCGAAGAAAATTGGGATGAAATTCTCGAAGTTGCCCGCCAACAAGTTGATTACGGCTCCCACGCCCTCGATATTTCTGTCGCCGTGACCGAGATCGAAGACGAAGCGGGCCTGATGCGCAACGTCGTGCGCAAATTGGTCACATCGGGCATTGACGTCCCGCTCGTTTTTGACACGACAGATGTGGCTGTGATGGAAGCCGGCTTGAAAGTCGCTCCCGGGCGCTCGATGCTCAACTCCACCCATCTAGAAAGTGGCCGCGAAAAAGCAGATAAAGTCTTTGCACTGGCAAAGAAACATAACGCCACTGTTTTGGTACTGACCATTGACGAAGTTGGCATGGCGAAAACCGCTGAGCGTAAAGTCGAAATAGCCAAAACCATTCACGATATTGCCGTGAATGATCACGGCTTGAAAGCCGAAGATTTAATTGTGGATGCGCTGACCTTCACCCTCGCCACCGGCGAAGCCGAATATATTGATTCTGCTAAAGATACGATCGAAGGTATCAAGCGAATAAAGGCAGAATTGCCCGGTGTCTTTACATCGCTGGGTGTCAGCAATGTCTCCTTTGGATTGAGCAAAGGCGCTCGCCCGATCATTAACAGCACCTTCCTCTATCACTGCGTACAGGCTGGCTTGGATATGGCGATCATTAATCCTGCCCACACCCCGCCCTTTGGCGAAATTCCCACCGAAGAACGTGAGTTGGCAGAAGACCTGATCTTCAACAAACGCCCCGATGCGTTGCAACGCGTGATCGAGCATTTTGAAGGACGCGAAGCGACCGCCTTAGATACCAGCATTGATCCCACCGAAGGGATGACTCTCGCCGAAAGACTCCACTGGCGAATCGTCCTTCGTCAGCCCGGCGCGGTTGGCGAATCTGCAAGTGTGGAAAATGATGTCGATGAAATTATCGCGGGCAAGATCATGGACGAGGTCGTCGAGAAGAAACACGATACCGCCATTGAAGTACTTAATAACGTCCTGCTCCCAGCCATGAAAGAAGTTGGCGACAAGTTCGGCGCAGGTGAACTGATTTTGCCTTTCGTGCTCCAATCTGCTGAAGTAATGAAAAAAGCCGTTGCCCGACTAGAGCAATATCTTGAGCAGGCAGAAGGCACATCCAAAGGCAAAGTCGTGCTCGCCACCGTTTATGGTGATGTACACGATATTGGCAAAAATCTTGTCAAAACCATTTTGACCAATAACGGCTTTGATGTCGTGGATTTGGGCAAACAAGTCCCCGCTGAGACGATTATTAACGCCGCCATCGAAGAAAATGCGGATGCGATTGGTTTGTCGGCGTTGCTGGTTAGCACATCCAAACAGATGCCGCTGATCGTCAATGAACTGCATCGTCGTGGACAGAATATCCCCGTCATGTTGGGCGGAGCAGCAATCAATCGGCGTTTTGGGTTGCGCATCAACAAAACCGATGATGGCGGTCAATACGAAGCAGGCGCATTTTATTGTAAAGATGCCTTTGAAGGTCTCGAAACGATGGAGTTATTGCAAAATGCCAAAGCCAAACCAGCGTTGATGGAGAAGCACCAAGCCCAAATCACGCGCGAAGCGGAACGAGCGGCGAACGCAAAATCCAAACCTGCGGGCAAAATCCAACGCTCGAAGGTTGTGCCCAATCCCATCTCACTACCTGAAAAACTTGGGGCAAAGGTTGTTGAAGATATGCCGCTGGAGATGGTCTTTGAGCATCTCTACAAAAAAGAGCTTTTCCGATTATCGTGGGGTGCAAAAAATAAGAAGGGCAAAGAATGGGCGAAGCTCGAAGCCGAGTTTGAAGCACGCCTAACGAAGATGAAGAAAGAAGCCGTGCAAACGGGCTGGCTGAAACCACAAGGCGTTTACGGTTTCTTCCCCTGCCAAGCAGATGACGATGAACTTGTTATCTACAACCCTGAAAACGCTAGAGAAGCGCTAACACGCTTTGCTTTCCCCCGCCAACCGAAGGGCGATAATCTCTGCCTCGCAGACTATTTCGCCCCCGTCGGCTCCGAGCAAATGGACGTGGTCGCCTTCCAGATCGTCACCGTTGGTCAGGAAGCCACCGAAAAATTCGATGCACTTGAAGCCGCTGGTGATTACTCCGAAGCCTACTTCGTGCATGGTCTCGCTGTCCAAACCGCTGAAGCGGCGGCAAATTATTTGCACGCACATATTCAGCGCGAGATGGGCATTGATTCCAAACAAGGCAAACGCTACTCATGGGGCTACCCCGCCATCCCCGATCTGGATGACCATACCAAAGTATTTGAGTTGCTCCCCGTTGAAGAAGCACTGGGCATGACCTTGAGCGCGGCGTATCAACTGATTCCTGAGCAGTCTACTGCGGCGATCGTGCTGCATCATGTGGATGCGAAGTATTTTACGGTCTGAGAAAATGAAGTCTAAATCTGAATACCTTCCCCTCGTCATCTTGGTAGCTCTCAGCCTCCTTATTGGGCTATTAACCATCCACGACTACGGCGAAAGCTGGGATGAATACAATTTCTATAATTACGCAGAAGAATCCATCTCGGCTTATTCAGGGATATTTCAGTCAGACTACAAACTGGAGTTTCACGACCCAACCTTGCGCTATTATGGGGCGGGTTTTTTGATGCTCATCGTGCAAATAGCCAAGCTCTTCCCAAATTGGATCATTTCCGATGTCGGGCATCTGTTGACCTTTCTCGTTTTCCAAATCGGGATCATAATCCTCTACCTTTTAGCACGTCGCTGGATGAAGAGGTGGAGCGCACTTGGTGTCAGTTTGCTCATTGCAAGTCAACCGGTTTTTTGGGGACACGCATTTTTCAACTCCCGCGACATCCCTTTTATGGTCGGCTTCATCGCGACGATCTACTTTGGCTTGCGGATGAGCGATTCTCTCGCCCAAATGCCAATAAAAGAGTCTCCCCCCAAAGTTGACCCTACGCCAATCGTCCGCGCTGATTGGGGAAAGCTCCCAAAATGGGCACGCATTATTCTCCCTCTAGGGAGCCTCGTCGGGATAATCGCACTGGCAGCTTTATCCATGTTCCTAGCAGGATACTGGCTGGAGCAGGGCTTGCCTAACACCGATGCATCCAGCGCAAGAGAGCTTGATTTATACTTGCGTCCGCTCTTGAGCAAGTTCTGGGCTGGGATATTCTTTTTTCTGTCCAGTCTCCTACTTTCTGCTGCACTATATCTTCCTTTCATGCCCGATTTTCGTAAATACATCTGGCAAGTGGAGTTGCACCCAAATTACGAGTTATTGAAATCTCTTTTGTCGAATAAAAAGCTGCTAATCGCTTCTCTCGCTCTGGGGCTGACGGTTGGCATTCGCATTATGGGATTTGCCGCCGCAGGGTTGGTCGGGGTATTGCATCTTATTCGAGTTCTAAATAAAAACAAACTGTCATCACAAGGCAACTCTGTTACTGAAGCAATTTCTAAAACGGTCAAAGAAAGTCTTCCTACATTATTGGCTTATGGTCTCTTGGCTTTTCCCATTGTCTATATCACATGGCCTTATTTATGGGGAGAGCCTATGTTACGTTTGGCGATCACCTTCAAGGTGATGATGCGTTTCCCTTGGCCTGGAAAAGTCTTATACGATGGTAATTTGTATGATGCCAATATGCTCCCATGGCACTACCTGCCCAAATTATATTCTTATCAACTTACAGAACCTCTTTTAATTTTGGCTTTTGTTGGCTTTTTTATCTCTATATATCAAGTTTTACGAAAAAAGAAAACTTTCGAATTGTTTTTTCTGGCAAGCCTTTGGTTTTTCATACCAGCAGGCGCTGCAATTTCTTCTCTACCATATCTTTATGATAATTTCAGACAAACTTTTTTCGTTTTGCCACCACTATTCCTCTTCGCTGGGGCAGCGCTTGATTTTCTTGAGAAAAAACTCACGAAACCAGTTATACAAGGTTTTATCTCTGTCCTTTTAATATTACCGGGACTTTTAGCTGGGGTGAAACTGCATCCTTATGAGTACATTTACTATAATAGTTTTATTGGTGGAGCAGAAGGTGCCTCTCGGCAATATGAAACGGATTATTGGGGAACAGCTTTTCGGGAAGTTGCGATATACACAAACGAAAATATAGAAAAAGACGCTAAAATTATTGTTTGGGGGCCACCAACAGTTTTTTGGAGATATGGTCGTTCAGATTTTAAGGTTTATGATTTTCGCCAAGAGAATTTACCGAAGGAAAATTTTTATGCTGTTATCTCTTCTCGTGTTAATAACGACTTAGTAATTTATCCAGATATTGCACCAGAGTATATTCTTAATAAAAATGGGGTTATATTAGCTGTAGTGAAGTATATTGAGTGAAAGAAACTACTCAGGGATGTCATTGCGAGGATGGCTTTTGCCCGACGTGGCGATCTCCCAAGCTCCGGGTAAAAAACTTGCAGTGACTTTTTCAGAAAATATTTCTAAACGGAACCAAGCCTAAAACATTTGCGAAGCGGCAGTTTATCCAAATCTAAAGAGTTTACAATGAGAGAAATCACTATTATTACTCCGGTGTACAACGATTGGGCAGCTTTTATCCTTTTAGTCGAGGAAACAGAAAAAGTAGCCAAAGAAAATGCGTTCAGGGTAAATATCATTGCGGTAAATGACGGCTCTGTGTATGTTCCGAAAATAAGAGATGATCTAGGAGAACTCCTTCATGTTGTCAGCATTCGGCTAATGCACCTTTCGCGTAATTTGGGGCATCAACGATCTATTGCTGTTGGTTTATCAGCATTGAACAAGATGCACAAGGAAGCAGATACACCAATTATTGTGATGGATTGTGATGGAGAAGATAAGCCCTCTGACATTCCCCGCCTGTTAGCTGAACATGATAGACACTCAAACTCGATCATTTTTGCCCAACGCGCTAGACGTTCTGAAGGTTTTTTCTTTACATTATTTTACAAAATCTTCAAATTATTCTTCCGAATATTAACAGGAAGTACAATTTCATTTGGGAATTTCTGTCTCATTCCTCCTGGAGCTTTAGAAAAAATTGTCTATTACCAAGAGGTATGGAATCATTTTGCTGCGGGGATCATGCATTCTAACCTGAAATGGAAAACGATCTCAACTAATAGAGGTCTACGTTATGCTGGGAAGTCGCACATGAATTTAGTGTCCTTGGTGCTGCATGGATTAAGCGCGATATCAGTCTACACAGAAACTGTTTATGTTCGCCTTATTCTCACTTCTTTTCTTGTTATTATTCTGGATATTATAGGATTTATCATCCTGCTCTACGTCAAATACCTTACTCCGCTGGCTATTCCAGGGTGGGCAACAAATGTTGCTGTGGGTTTGGTACTAATTATGTTGCAAGCAATTCTTTTTCTAACTATATTGTCTTTTGCTGTGTTAGGCTATCGCAGTATGAAAATGTTTATCCCTGCAATTGATTTTGAAAATTACTTGCGTAAAACAGAGATAATCGTGTGAAAATATCTGAACGATCTTACCCTATTGCTCAGTTAAAAAAATTCACCAAAGTAGAGAATTGGAAAAGCTATTTCTCTCGTTTTATTTCTCCCTTTTTGGGAGAAAATGTTTTGGAAGTTGGCGCGGGGATCGGTGCAACGACAGAGATTCTCTGCAATGATAGTAATAAAACCTGGGTGTGTCTTGAGCCAGACGGCGCGCTGTTGGCAGGAATTGATGAAAAGATCGAACAAAAAACCTTACCAGCTTCTTGCCAAACCCAAAAAGGACTTGTCGCAGACTTGGATAAGAAAATGCTCTTCGATTCGATCATCTATATTGATGTGCTTGAGCATATAGAAAAAGACGGCGAAGAATTGGCGCAGGCAAGCCAACACCTGAAAGCGGGCGGCAAGCTTATCGTTTTATCTCCTGCTTACGAGAGTCTATATAGCCCCTTCGACAAGGCAATTGGTCATTTTCGACGATATAACAAAGCCAGCTTGTCTGCAATTACGCCACTCGAAACAGAAATAGATATAAGCATTTATTTAGACTCTTTTGGCGTTTTTCTCTCATTTGCCAATCGTCTACTTTTGCGGCAAAATACCCCCACAGACGAACAAATTCAATTTTGGGACAAAGTCATCATCCCCATTTCGCGATTCCTTGACCGCATCATCGGTTATAGCGCAGGTCGCTCGATCTTGTGCGTCTGGAAAAAAATCAAATAAAGGAAAACTTAGATGTACCGCAAGTTACTAAAAGCAAAAATCCACCGCGCGGTGGTCACCGAAGCAGACTTACATTACGAAGGCAGTCTGACGGTAGATAAAGATTTATTGGACGCAGCAGATATTCGCGAGCACGAGATGGTGCAAGTCGTAGATATCGACAACGGCGCACGCCTTGAAACCTACGCCATTATCGGTAAAGCGGGATCGGGGGAGATTAAGGCGAATGGGGCGGCCGCACGATTGATCCATCCCGGAGATCGGATCATCATCATGACCTACGGATACGTTCCTGACCCTGAGCTTGCTCATTGGCAACCAAAGATCATCCTGATGAATGACGATAACACGATAAAAGAGATTTTATAATAGCGAAAAAGAAGAAAGCTAAATACCTTTACAGGCCTCGTAGTAGAAGCAATAACTACGAGGTTTTTGTTTTGGATTCTCTACCGTACAAACAGGATAAAAAATCAGTCAAAAGGTTACACTTAGGT
>JABGQT010000200.1 GCA_018648685.1 Anaerolineae bacterium | reverse complement strand
ATATTCATATGCCCATTATCTCACAGTTACACCGCGATATTCGGCACTCCCCGTTAGATTTATAAAAGTGTACAACATCAGTTATCAGGTAGAATAAGCGAACTGAATATCTAAAAAAGCGAGCGATGAAATTGTGGAGTGAGCAATGGCTTTAAATAACAAAGAAAAGATCGTCAAAGATTGGCTGCCGCGCTATACGGGAACAGCTCTTGAAGACTTTGCTGACTATATTCTTTTGACTAACTTTGAACATTATATTCACCTTTTCGCAGAATGGTGTGATGCACCTATTCGTGGGCACGAAAAACCCATGCCCAACGTCACCGCCAACGGGGTAACCCTCATCAATTTTGGGATTGGTAGCCCCAACGCCGCCCTCATAATGGATTTGCTCAGCGCAATAGATCCAAAAGCTGTCCTTTTCTTGGGTAAATGTGGCGGGCTGAAAAGGAAAACCGATCTTGGCGATTTCATCCTCCCTATTGCGGCTATTCGTGGGGAAGGGACATCAAATGATTATTACCCGCCAGAAGTCCCGGCTTTGCCTGCCTTCAATCTTCAAAAAGCGGTTTCAACCACTATCCGCAACTACGAACTCGATTATTGGACGGGCACGGTTTTCTCGACCAATCGCCGCGTTTGGGAACATGATGAAGAGTTCAAGGATTACCTTGAGCGTGTTCGCGCAATGGCTATTGATATGGAAACAGCCACGCTTTTCATCACCGGTTTTGCGAACGAAATTCCAACCGGGGCATTGCTTCTTGTCTCTGACCAGCCAATGATCTCGGCGGGTATTAAAACCGCCAAAAGCGATGAAAAGGTGACCGAAGCTTACGTTGAAAAACACCTTCAACTTGGCATTGATTCTCTCAACGAGCTTATCAATCATGGTCTGACTGTCAAGCATCTGAAGTTTTAAAATGAAAATGTGATCAATCTTTTCACTCATCACTCATCAAAGGATCACTCTTCCTTTCACCCAGCCCCCAACTACTGAACTATTCAACTACCCAACTAAAAAACATGCCCTCAGCAGAAATTATCACTATCGGAACAGAAATCCTTCTTGGCGAAATCGTAGATACAAATACGCGTTATATTGCGCGTAACCTTCGCGACCTCGGCATAGACCTTTACCGCACTGTCACCATCGGTGATAATGCCGAGCGGATCGCAGAAAGCATCCGTGAAGCGATGCAGCGCGCCGAAATTATCATTACCACAGGCGGGCTAGGCCCCACTATTGACGACCCCACTCGTGATGCTGTAGCGCTTGCTGTAGGTACAGAAACAGAATTTCGAGAAGAGTTGTGGGAGCAAATAGTAAATCGCGTTGCACGCTATGGTAAAGAACCCGGCGAAAACCAAAAACGTCAGGCTTATGTGCCCAAAGGTGCAATTGCTCTTGAAAATCCCGTTGGCACTGCGCCCTGTTTTATTCTCGAATTTCCCCCCTCTAACTCCCCCCGTAGGGGGGAGAACTTACTCCTTCCCCCGCAGGGGGAAGGTTGGGATGGGGGCGTAATCATTTCTCTACCCGGTGTCCCGCGTGAAATGGAAACAGTTCTCCATAATGCCGTGATTCCCTACCTTCAGCAACGATTTAAGCTTGATGAGATTATCAAAGTCCGTTTGCTGCGTACAGCGGGGATCGGCGAAGGCGACCTCGATGAAAAGATCAGCGATCTTGAGAAATTGCGCAACCCCACCGTTGGCTTGGCAGCACATGCGGGGGTGGTAGATATTCGCTTGGCGGCCAAGGCCAAGACAGAGGCCGAAGTTAATCAGATGATAGCCGAAGTCGAAAACGAGATTAGGCAAAGGCTGGGAAAAATTATCTTTGGCACTGACCAAGATAACTTGGAGAGCGTAACGTTGGCGGCTCTCGAAAAATGTGGCTGGCAGCTTGTTGCTCTTGAATCCGGTTTGGAGGGGACTCTCTCCAAATTACTGAAAAAAGCCGCCAATCCTTCCCTCCTAAAAGTGGATGATCAAAATCTCGAACGCGGAGAATTGCTGCCAACTCTTCAGAAGATGCGCGCGGAGAAGAACGCCGAAGCCGCTTTGGGCATTGCATTTTTCCCCGGAGAAGACGAGCAAATTGCCGAACTTGTATTGATCACGCCTGCTGGCGAGAGAATACGCACGCTCTCTTATGGCGGGCACCCGCAAAATGTATTGCGCTGGGCGCCGAATATCGCCATCAATATCCTGCGTCGGGCGGCTCTTAGATAATGGCAAAAAAGAAAAAGAAGATCCCTGCTTTTTTAGTCGGACTCTGGTCACTCAATATCGTCGGTGCTCTTGTCTTCTTTTTGTGGATAGGAAACCCTTTTCACTCTTCACCGAAAGTTGCTCCCGTTGAAGAGACAATCTCTGCGACCCCAACGGCAACCCTTAAAATGGCCCCCTTGGAGATCTTTGCGCTCCCCACAGTTTATTTGCTTCCCAGCGTAACGCCCAACCCAAATAGCACAGCAATTGTTGGCACAACACCTACGGCGTTTTCAATTGACCTGAGCAAAAAGCGGGCAACAACAATCGGCTACTCAGTTGCGGGGCGCCCTCTCGAAATTTACCGTTTCGGGACAGGCCCCGATGAAAGATTGATCGTCGCAGGGATTCACGGCGGCAACGAGTGGAATACGATTGCTCTCGCTGATGAGCTAATTGCTTATCTGGAAGAAAACCCGGATGTCGTGCCCAAAGATGTAAGCCTCTATATTTTACGCGCGCTCAACCCCGATGGTTATGAGCGCGCACGCGGATATGAAGGCCGCGTGAACGACCATGGCGTCGATTTAAATCACAATTTTCCCTATCACTGGAAGGAAAATTGGAATAGAGATGGCTGCTGGGATTATCTGCCCACCACAGGCGGGACACACCCCGGCTCTGAACCAGAGACAATTGCCCTAATGAATTTTGTCAGTCTGCACGATTTTTCTGCGCTGATCAGCTATCATAGCGCGGCATTGGGAATCTTTGCTGGCGGAGTGCCACCATTTGAGCCTTCTGAGCGTTTGGCTCAAGCGCTCTCTGATGTTAGCTTTTATGCTTATCCGCCTTATAATACGGGGTGTGAATATAGCGGAAACCTGACTGATTGGGCTTCTTCTGTTAAAGATATTCCCGCTGTGGATATTGAATTGAAAAATCACCGTGATACTGATTTTGATAATAATATCCGTGTGTTGAAAGCCTTTTTGACTTGGCAGCGATAGAGTCTATTGCGTAATCCGTATTTCGTAATGGTTTTGCTTAGGCATTATGCAACACGAAATACCTTCTGTAAATCTCTAACTACTCTCTTCTCTCTACTTATCTACTTTCTATGAACTTCCTCCTCGAACCCCTCCAATATGCCTTCATGCTGCGCGGACTCGCCGCAGCGGTGATGGTTGGAATCGTTAGCGCCGTCGTTGGTACTTATGTTGTTCTGCGCGGGATGGCATTTTTTGGTGATGCTCTCGCCCATTCCATTTTGCCAGGAGTTGCGGTCGGTTATCTACTCGGCAATGGAAAAAAAGAACCCCTCTTTTGGTCTGCGCTCGTTGCGGCGATCATTAGTGCCTTAGGTATTGGAACGATCAGCAGAAATACAAAAATTAAAGAAGATACGGCGATTGGCATCATCTTTGCAGGGACATTTGCGCTCGGTGTAGCCCTCATCTCTACAGTACGCAGCTATACCGTTGATCTGGCGCATTTCCTTTTTGGCGATGTGCTCGGCGTTCGCAATAGCGATTTGTGGCTGATAGCCATCTTTGGCGGGATTGCGCTGCTGATCATTTTTGCCTTTTATAAAGAATTCATGGTCATGTCTTTTGACCCCGTTTTGGCAACGACTTTAAGACTCCCTGTCAAATTGCTCGACTTTTTGCTCCTGATCTTAATCGCCGTGACCATTGTTGTTTCGCTCCAAACCGTTGGTGTCGCGTTAATGGTTGCCATGCTTGTTACGCCCGCTGCGACAGGTTATTTGCTCACCAAACGTCTTCCCGTAATGATGGCCTTGGCCGCGACGATCGCATCTCTTTCAGGTGTGGTCGGCTTATATATCTCCTATTATTGGAGCATCGCTTCTGGCGCAGCAATTGTCCTTGTTTGTACTGCCATCTTCGGGTTTGTTTGGGGTGGGCAAACAATCTTTAAACGAGCGAAAACTTAAACACAACACCCTGAAGGGTGCGAGCGGGCACGAAGAGAAAGGCTTTTCTTGGTGAATCTTTGTGTTCTTCGTGTTTAAATGGATAAAAAATGAAAAACAAAACCCTCTTCTCTATTTTTGCCCTCCTCCTAGTCCTCGGCATCGCTGCCTTTGTGATTTGGGGCGTGCCCTACTTTTTCTCTCCGATAGAACGTGTACAAACGGAAGCTGGTTTCGGGTCAGGGACGGTACGCGCCGAAGTCACACAAGTTATTGAAGAGGGGGAGATAACCCTCGGCGATAATCCCCCGCAGCTTTACCAGATCCTGCGTGTCAAACCCCTCGAGGGGAAATACGAAGGCATCGAACTCGAAATTGATAATGGCACGCGCCAAGTCCGCTACGATGATATTCATCTGGCGCCTGGCGATGAGTTGCTTATTGCTGTCACGGTTGCGCCCGACGGCACGCTCAACGCCTATTTTGTAGACTATATTCGCTCGCATTTACTTTTGCTTTTGGTCGGCATTTTTGTCGTTGCCATTTTGGCTATGGCGGGGCGCAAAGGGCTGGGCAGCTTGCTCGGGCTGGCATTTTCTTTGCTGGTTGTCATCGGCTATATCATCCCCCATATTTTGGACGGCGAAGACCCTGTGCGCGTCAGCATTATTGGCGCGGCAATTTTGCTTTCGGTCACGCTCTACTTAACCTACGGCTGGACAATGAAAACGCACGCGGCCGTTCTGAGCATGATTCTTTCGCTCATCATCACCGGCTCGCTGGCATGGATTTTCGTCAGTGCGACCAAATTAACGGGATCAGGCGATGAAAATGCGCTTTTCCTCGTCCAGATGGCAAATTCTTCGATCAATTTACGCGGGCTTTTATTAGGCGGGATTATCATCGGCGCGCTCGGCGTACTGGACGATTTGGTCATCACCCAAGCCTCTGCTCTTTTTGAAATTCACGATGCAAACCCGAATTTAGGCTTGCGAGCGCTATATAAACGCGCTACCAACATCGGGCAGGATCACGTTGCCGCGACCGTTAACACCCTCGTTATGGCCTACGCCGGGACAGCCCTCCCCATGCTGCTCGTTTTCTCCATGTCAAAAGGGAATTTCTCTTATCTGGTCAATTTCTCCTTTGTTGCCGAAGAAGTTGTCCGTACATTGGTCGGCTCACTAGGATTAATTGCCGCTGTCCCCATCACGACCATTATCGCCGCCTACTTCGCCATGAACGACGATAAATTCGGCGCTCTGCGCCCATATCTCGGAGAGAAAAATAGCGGCGGTGGGCATCATCACCATTAGAATGCAGAATATTGAATGATGAATGCGGAATTAAAAAACTGCATTGAATCAAATTCTCCCCTAAATTCCGCACTCAGAATTTGGAGGAGATGTCCGAGCGAAGCGAGTGACAGAGGGGGAGGTAGGGGCGACCCGCTTGGATAAAAAATAAACGCTACTCTTTTTCTATATTCCATTAAAAGCATAAGGGCGCTCCTAAGCACATAGGGTCGCCCTTACGCTACTGACCACTGATTACTGAAAACTAATTACTGCTCTCCCCCCACAATCTCCCAAAAACGCGGATCATCACGCAAGTTTTCAAAATCAGGGTTTGACTTGCTCATTCTTTTGTGCGTGCTGCTCACCCGTTTTGATTACTATTCATCGGAGTCTTCATCAATGAATTCTAATTCAGCAAGCAATTCTTGAAATTCATTCATAATTTGTTTCTTTTTCTTTTTAATTCTAATGTTTTCTTCTAAAGCAAAATCAGTATATGTTCGTTGTGTTTTTCTAAAAAAACTTTTGATATAAAGAAATGTAAAAATCGTATAGTCTCTAATTGCTTGAAGAATTTTTCCTCGTTTATTCTGTAAAAGACCGCGGCGGAAATAATAATATGCATCATAAGGATCGATTTGGATAGCATGGCTGTAATAGGTTGCTGCACTTTCCAGATTTCCTTGCTTTTCTCGAATATCTCCACGAAGGTAAAGGTAATACGCATCTTTGGGCTCAAAGCGAATTGCTTTGCCAAAATCTATATCTGCATTATGAAAATCTTCCTGTTTTTTTCGTACAATACCTCGAGAAGAGAGAAAGAGTGCATGTAGATGTAAAGGATATCCAGAAGAATTTTCAATTGCGGCATTATAATCGGCAATAGCAGCCTGAAATTCCTCTAGTTTTTCGTGCATTTCTCCACGGAGGGAATAATAATGTGCATCATCAGGGGCAAATTGAATCGCATTACTATAATCTGTAATAGCAGCCTGAAAATCCCCTAGTTCTCCGTACATTTCTCCACGGAGGGAATAATAATGTGCATTATCAGGGGCAAATTGAATCGCATTACTATAATCTGTAATAGCAGCCTGAAAATCCCTTAGTTCTCCATGCATTTCTCCACGGAGGGCATAATGATATTGGGATTCAGGAAAAAGTTGAATTGCTTTATCATGATCCGCAATCGCCGCTTGAAAATTTCCTTGTTTTCTATATATTTTTCCTCTAAAGTAATAATGGGGTTCAAAATTAGGTCGAAGTTGAATAGCCTTGTTATAATGTATTATGGCTTCTTTGGAACGTTTTAGCTTATCAAAAAGGTCGCCCAAGCTGCTGTAAGCCATGTCGTCTTCAGGATCAATCTTGATTGCTTTTCTATAGGATTCCTCGGCTTTTTTAGGACGTTTTAGTTTAGCAAAAAGGTCACCTAAGTTTCTGTAAGGCACGGCGTATTCAGGATCGATCTTAATTGCTTTCCTATAAGCTTCCTCGGCTTCGGCGTAGCGTTTCAGGTCAACTAGGATGTTGCCTAAGTTGTTATAGGGTTCAGGATGATTGGGATTAATGCGTAAGACTTCTTCATAACAGCGAATGGCTCCTTTGTGATTGCCATCTATTTGGCTTTTATACCCACGCTCAAACCATTCTTCTGCCGTAAGAGATTTTTCTTCAACAGCTGGCTCTTCGCTGGCTTTCGCTTGTCTCTTTTCGGTATCTTCTTCTGTTATTGCACTCAATGCTGGCAAGCGAACATCTTCCAGCGCTATATCTAAAAATCGGCGTAGTTTCTCCATCCCAGCATCAAAATATTCTGGGACAAGTCCAACTGCGTTGTAGCTGCTCAGGTTCGCTAATTTTCCGAAGAAGGCTTCTTTGCTACTGTGGTTGCCAAAATCAAAACCTTCCATAGTTAGTGGGATGATATTTCTTCCTTCATCTACTGCCATTTCGACTTCGCGTCGCATGATAGAGTTGGCTTCTTTTAAACGTTCTAAAGATGACGGGGAAAGAATAACTAAGAAATGTGCACGATGCTGAATATTCTCAAAAATAATCTGCTCAAAATCCCCGCTGTCGATGCTTTCGTAATCAAAAAAGACATCGTAGCCGTGTGCATGTAAATCCTGATACACTGCCAGCGCGGTGTAAAAATTTGTTCGTCTGTAGCTGATGAATACGGTCTTTTGTTTAATGCCCATTTGCTTGTCCCGTGCTAATGTGGTTGTGTGAAGAAATTATAAACTATTTGCACAGCTATCTCGGTGCGGACTGAAGTCCTGCTTTAGTTCGAGCCCTTACAGGGCTAAAAGACTCCAGCCCCTAGGGCTTCCATGTGCTGAGGAAGTGGCTTTAGCCCGCACCGAAAAAATGAAGTTGATAAAGCACTTGTCTCGTATTACTTCTCACTAAATCGCCAATTCCGCCTTCTATTTAATTCATCATTCTGCATCCATCATTCCTAATTCCAAACTCCCTGCAACCCATCCCTAAAAATCTCGTATACTAAGGCAGAGAAAAAGAACAGGAGCATACGTGGACGAGGAAAAGACCTGGATAATCCAGGCCCAGCAAGGCAGTGACGAAGCCTTTACTTATTTAGTAGAGACATACCAAAGACCAGTCTATAACTTATGTTATCGCATGCTCGGTGTAGCAGACTACGCCGAAGATGCTGCTCAAGAGTCCTTCCTGCGCGCCTATAAAAA
>JABGQT010000198.1 GCA_018648685.1 Anaerolineae bacterium | reverse complement strand
CATTCACTCTGCCAAACTGCCGCTTGCTTCGCCATAATTGGCGAAGGTATTGAAATAAGAGAGAGTATTATGAATATAAACGCCTCCCAAAAAAGAAATAAAGAACTGAAAGCGCAAAGCATGGTTGAGTTCGCACTCATATTGCCCGTACTATTACTCCTTTTATTTGGGATTCTTGAATATGGCCGCCTCTTCTTTGCCTGGATTTCCATCGAAAACGCCGCTCGTATTGGCGCGCGCTATGCATCAACGGGTGAATATAACCCAACCCATTGCCCAGACCTAAATTCCGACGGGCTTTTTTGTGACGGTAGTGCGAGAGACGCAGAGATAGATGTGGCCAGGTTGGCCTCCATTGAAGACGAAACAAATGACCTGCTTTTTGGTAATCCTTTTAGTTTAATCGTAGCAGAAACAGAATCAACACATTTTGATGTCACCATCTGTGCTACAGGGCATGTTTTTGTTTTCCCCGATATGGGAGGAACCGTCTATAGCGAATGTACGAGAGCAGATGGCACGATAGAGGAAGTCCCTGGAGAGCCTGGGGAGCGTGTGATTGTTTCGGTAGATTACAACTTCCCTTTTGTCGTTCCTTTTTTTCAAGATGTACAAGACTATTTCCATTTAGCTTCATATAAAGAAGCGACTGTAGAGCAGTTCCGAGTTTCACGCGTTGTTAATATTCCTCCCACTATCGCTGTACCAACCATCCCCACCAGCACACCTGCTCCTACCGCCACCCCCGACTGTAGTAGCATTCGTATAGAGAGTCTCGCCGTAGCAGAAGACAATCTTGTAGCCTCTGTCAGCAATAATACAGGCGTTGATATGCCATTAACCAACTCCCAACTCGTTTGGGAAAATGTAGGTGGTCGCAATCAGCTAGTCAACTGGTTCAGATGGAATAATAGAACTTACTATGGCGGAAATGATTATAACTCGCCAACCAATGCAACCTGTAGTGGTGGTGACTGTGCTTTTCCTGACACGAGAACAATGTCATGGGAGACCGATTTTAACAATGTAGGCGCCATTTTATATGGTGATTTCCAACTTGACCTTACTTTTGGAAATGTCTGTGTCATTTCACAAACGCTTTCTCTTGCTGAGCCAGCTATCGATTGTAATTTGCTGGTTGTTAACAAAGTTTGGTTCACAGGCGATGATTTCCGCGTTCGTGTTAGGAATAACAACCCCATGGATGTTCCGTTGACAAACGCATCCCTCGTCTGGCCGCAAGAGCCTTCAAATGCTGTCATCAACTTCTTTAAATGGAACTGGAAAACCCATTACGGCGGTAACACGGGAGACTCTCCCTACAGTGCAACCTGCTCTGGCGATATTTGTGCCTTTCCACCCCTCCTCAACAGAGTTTGGGCTGTCGATTTCAACAACATCCCGGACAACACCATCACAGGCCCACATGAAGTGACCCTAACCTTTGCCGATCAATGCGAAAAAGTCGTTCCTTTGGGGCCAAGCTGCAATGAAATTAGTGTAGAAAACCTTCGCATTGGCTCACTCGATCCAAGCAGCGGTGCTAGAGACAACTTAATAATGGATGTCACCAATGATAATGATATTCCTGTCCGCCTTACTCATACATCCTTCTCGTGGACAAATATGTTCGGAAATGGTGTAGATTGGATCACCTTTGGCGGTACAAATTATTATGATGGAGACAGCTTTACATCGCCAACAACCTTTGATAGTACCATCTTACTCTCCGACGAAGAAAGCTACGTATGGGATGCAGAATTTACAAATGCAGATGGCCCAATTTATGGAGATTACCAGGTAGATCTCACTTTTGACTATGGTGTCTGTACTGTTTCTGATACTTTGACCGCTTTCACGCCTACAGCCAGCCCGACCCCGGACTGCACAAATATCTATGCGGATAACTTGCGCGTAGGGTCTAATGTCTATGGCAACGGAGAAACAGACAATATAAAAATGGAGGTCACCAACAACAATCCCACCTCCGTCTTCCTCACGAACACAACTTTCCACTGGACAAACCCTTTCGGACGAGGCGTAGATTGGATCAATTTTGGTGGTGCTGGTCGCTATTACAATGGTGATAGCTTCACTTCGCCCACGATTTTTAGCAGCAGTGGTGTAGAACTTCCGTCAGGGGCAACTTATACATGGGATGCAGATTTTACTGGCTGGGATCAGATTCCCTTCTCAGGTGAATACGCTGTAGAATTGATCTTTGACAACAGGTGTCCTGTATCAGATACACTCACCGTAGCTAGCCCGACCCCAACACTCACACCAACGGTAACCAACACAGCTACCAATACACCACTCCCATCACCAACCATGACACCAACTCCTACGGCAGACTGCGACCTCATCTCCGCAAATAATCCCTTCTTCGCTGGAGACGATGTTCGCATGAACGTTACGAACAACAACCCGCAGCCCATTCAACTGACTTTTACCACATTCACGTGGTCAAATTACTACGGCAACGGTGTAAATTATTTCAGGTTTGGCGGCAACCAATATTACGGCGGCGATAGCTATTCATCCCCAACTACTCGAGGCTCCAGCATCTGGTTGCCCTCTGGCTCAACATATACATGGCTCATGGACTTCACCGGATACGATATTCCTCTCTACGGTCCTTATCAGATCGATCTCCTCTTTGACGGACGCTGTGCCATTGATGGCAACATCAGCCGATCCACACCAACTCCATCGAGAACACCTATCCCAACCAGAACACTAATCCCTTCGGCGACCCCAACAGCATCTAATACACCGACTAGCACAGCCACATTCCGCCCAACCAACACACCTACGGATACACCAGAACCAAGCAACACACCGTTGGCATCTCCCACCTCAACCTTCTGCTTCGATTGCTAAAGCAGGCTTTTGAACGGCAGTCCACAACTATGTGGGCTGCCGATTTTTTTTATTTAACACAGTTGGATAAAAAACCACCTCGTGCGTGATTTCAGCTTGCTCCCCTTATATCAACACCGAAGCTTCTCCAACAACTGCCATTTTTTCTCCCTAAATTTCAGCATTGAATAACTTCGCCATATATTCCAATAAGAGTACCTATGCCGCAATATATTTTGCCGTATCTGCCCCATCGAGTATGTGTACTCGATGTTTTTTCGGGTACGCGTACTCGAACAGCATTTTCGAGTATAATCCGCCTTGCCTGCGGAACACATCCGCAAGCGGGAAAGACAGCGCATGACCCTGAGCATTCAGGGTGACGAGGAAGAGGGTTCCCCATCGCAAGATGGGAATACGTGCACCCTCACCCCCACATCGCTTCGCTCGCTCCCCCTCTCCCGCCTTGCGGGAGAGGGAAATTCGAGTGAAACGAGAATGGGTGAGCGCGCACTAAAATCGAAAGATCAGCGGAAGCCCTCCGTGCTGTGCCATCAGCCGACCACCTTTCCCTCCAAAAAAGACCTTGCAACAATATCGCGATGGCAACATCACGGACAAAATGCAAAGGAGTGGCTCAGAAACATCAAGTTTGCAAGTAGCAAGTAAAACCTTAAACACAAAGTTCACAAAGGTTCTCAAAGAAAAAAAAATAAAAAAACTTTTCCTTTGTGCCTTCTTCGTGCCCTTCGTGTTTAAATGTTGTTGCCCTTCCAAAAACTTGACATCTGACACAAAACACGGAGGAACTCCCAAATGTGTGGAATAGTAGGTTATATCGGCCCGCGCGACGCAACCCCGATCATTCTTGGCGGCTTAAAACGCCTTGAGTATCGCGGCTACGACTCGGCGGGCATCGCCGTTTTACAGAACGGCGATATTGCAGTGCGCCGCGAAGCGGGCAAACTCTCTCAACTCACGGATGCGGTGCAGAAATCGCCCATTTCCGGCAAAATTGGCATCGGGCATACACGCTGGGCAACACACGGTGCACCCAACCAGCAAAATGCCCACCCCCATCTCGGACATACCGGCAAAGTGGTCGTTGTCCATAACGGCATCGTCGAAAACTTCCTCGAACTACGCGATGAACTCAGCGCAGAGGGCGTCGATTTCAAATCTGAAACGGATTCAGAAACTATTGTCCATCTTGTAGAGCATTATATTGCCAGCGGGCTTAATCTCATCGAAGCAGCGCGCGCCACTTTTGAGCATCTCAAAGGCGCAAATGTGATCGTCGTCATGTCTGCCGATGAGCCGGACAAAATTGTCACGGCGCGCATCGGCAATGCGGGCGGCGTGGTGATCGGCTTCGGCGAGGGCGAGATGTTCGCCGCATCCGACATCCCCGCTATTTTGGAGCATACGCGCGAGGTCGTTTTCCTCGAGTCGCACCAGATGGCGGTCATCACACGCTCGGGGGCGGATTTTCAGACGTTAAACGGAACCAAGCTAGAAATAAGTCCGCAAACGATTGCCTGGGACCCGGTATCCGCTGAAAAGGGCGAATATCGCCATTTTATGGAAAAAGAAATCCACGAACAAGTCCGCGCATTAACCGACACCCTTGCCGGACGTGTAGATTTCGACGAGGGGCGCATCCGTCTTCCCCAACTCAATCTTGACGAAGCCCTCGCCAAACGCATCAACAAAATTTACATCACCGCTTGCGGCACGGCGGCTTATGCGGGCATGGTCGGCAAATATCTAATCGAGTCTGTTGCGCGCATCCCCGTTGAGATTGACATCGCTTCCGAATTCCGCTACCGTGACCCGATTGTGGATGAAAACACCGTCGTTTTGGCAATTTCTCAATCGGGAGAAACAGCCGATACACTCGCGGCGATGGAAGAAGGGCGCAGCAAAGGGGCGATTTTGTGGAGCATCGTGAACGCGATTGGCTCACAGGCGATGCGGATTGCAGATGGCTCCATCTCGATGCAAACGGGACCCGAAATTGGGGTGGCTTCGACAAAAGCCTTCACCGCGCCGATCGTGGATTTGTACATGCTCGCCATTTTATTGGCAGATTTGCGCGGGACAATTGATCCCGTTAAACGCCGCCAAATGGTCGCCGACCTGCGCTTTGTGCCTGATCTCGTTGGACAAACATTGGAGCGCGAAGCAGATATTGAAAAAATTGCTCACGCGCTGAAAGATATTAAAGGCTGCCTTTATTTGGGGCGTGGCATCAATATGCCGATTGCCTACGAAGGCGCGCTGAAATTGAAAGAGATTTCCTACATCCACGCCGAGGGCTACCCGGCAGGTGAGATGAAGCACGGACCCATCGCCCTGATCGACGAAGAAATGCCCGTAATTTGCCTTGCGCCCAAAGACCCCTGGCACGAGAAGATGATCTCGCAAATTCAGCAGGCGAAGGCGCGCGGCGGCCCCGTTGTGGCTGTCGCCACCGATGGCGACGAACTCGTCGCCGATATGGCAGACCACGTTTTGTGGATTCCCGAAACCCCGTGGATGCTCAGCCCGGTGATTACGGTCATTCCGCTTCAGGTGCTGGCCTATCATATCGCTTCGCTGCGCGGGCTGGATGTTGACCAGCCGAGGAACTTGGCGAAGAGTGTGACGGTGGAATAAAAAACAGAATTTTCTAAATATAGAACTTTAGAAAGTATCAACAAAAAAAGGCTACCGAATGGTAGCCTTTTTTGTTTTCAATATCTAAATCCAAAAAGCAGGGAAAATCAATCGCAGCCCCACATCAATCAGCAAAGCAATCATGAAGTACAAACCAAAAGCCCGATTATTGCCAAAAGCCAGTGGGGCAAAATAAAGCGGCCAGCCACCCTGACCATCCGGGAAATCGGTAGGTCGCTCAGCAGGCTTTGGCTTCAATAGCGCAGGATATATCCCGCGAAAGGTCGGGATTGCAAATAAAACAAGCAGCATAACTGGGGTAAAGAACTTAATGGCAATTAGATAGGCTGTAAAAAAATAGGGGAGAATCATCATCGCAAGAACTATATAACGCGCAACTTTCTCACCAATCACAACAGGAAGTGTATAAATTTTCTTCTCTTTGTCTATGGCTATCTTGTCAATATGCTTACCAAAGATAACAGTTGTAACGCCTAATACATAGGGCAAGCTAGCGATTATCACGTTCCAGTCCCAATTTCCAGACAGCACATAATACCCTCCTCCGATCATTAACGGGCCCCAAACAATAAGTACGGCTATTTCGCCAAGGGCAATATATTTCAATGGCCAGGTATAAAAGAGCACAAAGAAAGCGCCTAATCCTAATAAAATCCATACAAAGCTATCGTTCCCGCGATAAGAGATTAAATATAAACCAGCCGCTAAAGCCAATAATCCTGTAATCGCGGCGTAAAGAAGATGTTCTTTTTTAGTCATCAAACCGCGTTCTACAGGTTGTGGTCCATAGAGATTGCGAAAATAGTTATCTTTATCGACGCCAAGTGCATAGTCGGTAAAATCATTAAAGAAATTATTGGTAGCATGAGCAAGGTTCAATCCCAGTACCAATGCGAGCCAAGGAAGAAACTGAAAACTCCCATTGCGCAAAGCGAAAAGCCCTGCCAGCGCGGCAGATATAAAGGTCATTATCAACACCGCAGCACGGCTAGCGATCAACCACCGCGAGATTATGTCAAGAGAATCCCATTCTTCCTTAGACACTTCTGGAATTATATTCAAGGCTTTACGCCACATAGCAAAATTCATTTTCTCTACTCCTATAAAGATTGTCGTATTTGTAGCATTTATTATAGCAGTTTTATAATCCATGTGTAAATAAAGTCGCTCGCACACTAAATTATTGACAGCAGAAAAAAAACCTGATAATATTTATCCGAATATAAAAACAGGAGATTCCCTATGCTGAAAGAAGCAGAAAAACAAGCGATCACGATTTCCCCCGAGGCAGCTCAAGCAGTACAAAACATCATTACAGAAAAAGAAATGATAGGGCATGCTTTGCGAATCTATGTCGCAGGAAGCGGTTGCAGCGGCGTACAGTTTGGCATGGCTTTAGACGATAAGATCACCGAAACAGATACCGCTTTTGAAATAGAAGGTGTCAAGATCGTTGTTGACCACCAATCACTGGCTTATGCTGATGGTGCAAGCATTGAATTTGTAAGCGACCCAGAAAAAGGCACGGGCTTTGTGATTAGTAATCCGAACGCCCAAGCTGGCTGTGGTTGTGGCGACAATGAAGGCGCAGAAGCAAGTTCGTGTGGAAGTGGTGGTGGTAGCTGCGGCTGCTAAAAGCTAGTTCATAAAACAAAAAAGTCCGAGCATAAAGCTCGGACTTTTTTTATTTTGATAATTTTAAAGAACTAACGCCTTGAGACAGAGATCAAACCACCCAAAAGCCCGATAAAACCTAAAACAAAGATCACCAATCCCATTGGCAAACGATTTGTATTCGAGATCGTTTCATCCACAAAAGCCGGGATAGCCAAAGGCGCAGGCGGCGTAAAAGTTGGTAGGCGCGTTGGCGTTTCAGGGGCAATAAATGCAGCTGCTAAAGTAGGATCAATAGTTGGTGTAGAAAGCGGGGTTGGTGTTGGTGGTGCCTCAACTACAGGCAAAAAATCCTGCGCGAGCAAAGAAACGTTCGGAGCATAGATCCAGCCAACGTTACCGGGCGCACCGGCGTAGGCGATCATGATCCAGTCACCACCGGGAGAACGTCCTATTGCTGGTGCAGATTGTCCAGACAGAAGCACACCAACACGCGGATAAAAGTAAGAGCTGGGTCCTGAGCGAATATTCACAAAATCCTGATCTAAATTAACGGTAACACGTGCACCAGAGGGCGTTCCTGTCACTGTAGGAACAGCACCTGTTGGCTGTTGAGCTTGTACCACATTAGAAGCAGGCAAACTGAAAATCAATCCCAAAATACCGAGAAACACAAATGTCCAAACAGAAATTTTGATCGAAAAACGAGTCATATTTTTGTCTTTTCCTACAGAATTTTCTTAAATTCAACAAATCGGATTATAATCTAAAACATGGAAGAAAAAGTTTTTCACGGCAATCTAAACCCAGATGATCTTGCGCGCGCTTTGCAAGCCGCCTTTACACGCAGCAATCTCTACGCGCAAACGATCGGCAAAGGCGATAAGATGGCGGTACAGATCACATCTCGCCCTGGCGCACGCTCAGGCGGACATACCGCGCTGACGATCTCCATTCAAAAAGTGAAAGAAGGCGTGCATGTACAGCTTGGCAAACAAGCCTGGATGGGAATCGCAGCCAGTTTGGGAC
>JABGQT010000195.1 GCA_018648685.1 Anaerolineae bacterium | reverse complement strand
TGAACTATAACATGGATGCCATTTTTCCATTTTGCGCTGAGGCAGCACAGATGCAGCTAGTATGGGCCTGGCTGGATTCGCCTGTCCGCGCAGGGGGAACCAGCGATCTAACGTATTTACTTCACCTGTTATTTAGTACGTAAAATAGGCGGTAGAAAAAGAAACCAAATGACACACTCAGTCCAAAAAATGCAAACCAATAATGTTTGAAAAGTGACAGCCATTCAACCCAGACAGGTAGGGTCTCATACTCGTACAGTTCACGAATAAGAATATAAGCTCCGAAAGAACCCATCACAAAGGTAATCGGATCCAAAATCAACCAAAAGATGATATTTTCAGTCGCCATAATGAACCTGTTTTTCTTCCCAAAAAAACAAAAAACGTTCCCCATATCAATGATGTCAGGAACGTTTTTCTTGCATATTTTACTATGCGAGACAGCGCAAATCAAAAAATGTCAAATATGGGCCCGGCTGGATTCGAACCAGCGACCTAACGATTATGAGTCGTCAGCGCTAACCGCTGCGCCACGGGCCCTTTTCTTTCTTGAAAGCAAAAGGTTGCACGTTGAAAGTTTTCATTCAACTGCAACCTTCAACCTTCTTGAGCGGGAGACGGGATTCGAACCCGCGAATGTCAGCTTGGAAGGCTGATGCCTTACCACTTGGCGACTCCCGCATCATAATGCGAAGGGGATTTTACCGTGATGAGGGCATCGGGTCAAGAAGAAGGATAACGAGAAGACAAATTTTTATCCGCTAATCTACACCGATCTGCGAGAAGAAAAAAAGGTTAGCGATAATTCGTGATGATTTGCGGTTCTAACGCTTACCAAATCCCAGGAAAAAGGCGGTAGCGCGTTCGTTCGGTAAATTCAGCGTAACCGGGCAACTCTGCCTGAAGGGTGCGGTCTTCGAGAGATGTTCGGATGATAAGAGCTATCGTGTAAACGGCGACCACGCCAAAAGTCCAAAGCGAATCGAGCAAGATCGGGATAGCGAAGGCTGCCAGTAGACCGCCCACATAGCCAGGGTGCCGCACCCAACGATAGGGTCCGCTATCCACAACATGGTGCCCACGATCTGTTTGGATGCGAACCACGGCAGAGAAGAAGCGGTTTTCCATCATTGCCCACGTGCCAAAAATATAGCCAAGCAACATGACGATCAGGGCTGCTATCTTCCATCCCCAAGTGAATTGGAAATCTGACCAGCCATCACGCACGTCCAGTGCTGCCACAAGCGGGAGAAATACGCCCCCCAAGCCAACCAGACGCGCGAGGATTTTATCCCATGATTTTGCATCGGCTTTGCTGGCAAATTTAGACCGCTCTGTCAGCAGATCAGGATGTTTTTTCGCAGCAAGGATGCGGCTAATAAGAAACCCAAATATTGCCAGCAAAGCATAGAGCCAGGCTTCGAGCCAACCCCAGTCCCAAGTGATAATAATTGGCAAAAATGGAAAGAAGACAACGTAAACAAGGGTTTGGAGGATAACACCGGGCGTAAAAGTCTTTTTTTCTTCAGACATGCGCTTTTCCTTTCTTATTTAACTTTCAGAATAATCTCCCTGCTAAGAGTATAATGTCTTCATTATGAAGATGCAAAAAAGTTTTCGCCTTTTGTTCGTTTTGATCGCCACGTTGCTCTTTTCGTGGACATCCGCCCAAGCCCAAGATGGGCTTTCGACCATTATGGTCATGACCATCGATGGCACAATTGCGCCTGCATCACAACAATATTTGGCGCGTGCGGTACAGGTCGCTGAGCGACAGAATGCTGAAGCCTTGATCTTGCAACTGAATACGCCCGGCGGCAGCATTGCTACAATGACCGAGATGGTGCAGATCATTCGCGCCAGCCACGTGCCAGTGATTGTTTATATCACGCCAAGTGGCGGCATGGCTGGCTCAGCGGGAACGATCATTACCCTCGCCGGGCACGCCTCTGCAATGGCACCGGAGACGATCATTGGCGCTGCCAGCCCGATCAACTCGGATGGCAGCGATATCGGCGAAACCGCCAAAGCCAAAGAGATCGAAGCACTCAAGGCGACCGTCCGCACATTAACTGAGCGGCGCGGGGCAGAGGCAATTGCCATCGCTGAAGCGACCATTGAAGAAGCGCGCGCCGTCTCGGTGAACGAAGCCTTCGAGGTCGGGTTAATTGATTTTGTCGCCAGCGACCTTGGTGACCTACTCTCACAATTAGACGGCTTTGAAGTTAATATTCAAGGTGAAACCCGCCCACTCAACACAGCTAATTCACGTGTTGACGACATCCCCCTCACATTCATTGAGCAATTGCTCAAAATGCTGACCGACCCCAATATCGTCTTTTTGCTGATCGCCATCGGCACCCAAGCTATCTTCATTGAGCTGGGCAGCCCAGGCGGTTGGGTGGCTGGCTTTATCGGTGTGGTCGCGCTCGCTCTCGCAGTTTATGGCATGGGGATTCTGCCTGTCAACTGGTTTGGGCTGATCTTCATCATCATATCCTTTGTACTATTCATTCTGGATGTAAAAGCCCCCACGCATGGCGCGCTCACAGCAGCGGGAATCGGTTCATTCATTGTCGGTGCGCTGGTGCTTTTCAACTCTGCCGGGACACCCGAATTTGCCCGTGTTTCTGTGCCGCTGGTTATCACCGTTGCTGTGCTGATCGCGCTTATGTTCACCGCCATACTCACCTTTGCCTTGCGCGCGCTCAAAGCTCCCGTCCGCACGGGGCAGCAGTCGATGCTTGGGCGGCAGGGTTTCGCCAAAACAGATTTCACACCAGATGGGACGGTGCGGGTTGGCAGCGAACTTTGGAGTGCGGAAAAAGCTGATAGTACGGAAGCAATTTCAAAAGGGGAGCGTGTCGAGGTTGTCGAAGTTGAAGGATTAAGATTGAAAGTTAAGAAAATATAATAGTATCTGAGCGGAGGCGTAAACGGCGTGTGCCATAGGGTAAGAGCGGATTAGCTGATTCCGCCGTCCTTCGACTACGTGCTTCACATTCGTGAAGCACTCCGCTCAGGAACTGGAATAACGAAAGCGTGCATCGCACCATCCAGATTGGATTAATTCTGTTAAATGGATTCTGTCGAAGCTAAAAAATCATCCGGTTAACATGGTGCGACGCACACCCAAATCTACGAATCATACGAGGATTTATGCCTGCTACCCCTACCCGAGATCGAATCTCACCCGAAGAATCTACCCCTAAACCGCTACGTCGCCCTGATTGGATAAAAGTCAAAGCACCGTCCGGTGAAGTACATAAACAACTGAAAGTTTTGATGCGCAAGAAAGAATTGCACACTGTTTGCGAAGAAGCAATGTGCCCAAATATGGGCGAGTGCTGGGGCTCCGGCACCGCGACCTTTTTGATGCTTGGCGATGTTTGCACGCGCTCCTGCGGCTTCTGCGACATAAAACACGGGATGCCGACCCTGCTCGATTGGGGTGAAGCAGAGCGAGTAGCGCAAGCTGTGAAGTCGATGGAATTGAAGCACGCGGTGATCACATCCGTGAATCGCGACGAACGCCGTGATGGCGGTGCGCCGATCTTTGCGATGGTCATTCGCCGCATTCATGAAATTATGGACGATTGCTCTGTAGAAGTGTTAATTCCTGATTTCAAAGGCTCTATCGAAGCGCTGAATATCGTGATGGATGCCCGCCCAGAGATTCTGAACCATAATGTAGAAAGCGTACCGCGCCTTTTCAAATCTGTTCAGCCGCAGAGCGATTATGCCAACACCAAAGCGACGTTGACCAACGCCAAAAAGCTGATGCCCAATGGGCTGACGAAATCGGGGATTATGGTTGGGCTGGGCGAGGAGATAGAGGAAGTCAAAGAAGTCATCCGCGACTTGCGCAGTTGGGGCGTGGATATCCTGACTATCGGTCAATATCTACAACCCAGCAAAAAACACTTGCCGATCGAACGCTTTTATATGCTGGAAGAGTTCCAGGAATTGGAAGAGTTTGGCAAAGATTTAGGCTTTAGGTGGGTGGAGTCGGGTCCGCTGGTGCGGTCTTCGTATCATGCGGCAGAGCAGGTTAGGGCGTTGAGCGAGGGGTTTGGGAAATAGTATAGTATTCCTGATTCAAAAATCGAGAAAAGCCATGCCAAAGTGGATTGATGAAATCAAATATGACTTGAATTTTCTAAAATCGCATACCCTGCAACCGCAGTGGTTTAAGATCGTCAAGGTCTTTATTTTGCTATTTCTTTTAGCAGGGTATTATTTTCCTTTTGGCTTACTTAATACAATCCTATTCTTCGTCACATTTATCTTCCTGATGAGTATTATCCATTTTACCTATCGTTCAAAAACGAAGAAGTACACAAAAAATTGGCTCGATTTTGTTGTCAATAAAAATGACGAAAATCTAGAACCGAAGAGAATCGGTAAATATTATTACCCAGTGATTATTGTGAATGCAGTCATTTCTTTTATCATTAGCCAGTTGCTACCTAGTTCAAAATAAGATACTTTACTTAGGAGATAATAATGAGTTTAGTAGATTTTATCGGTATAACACTCTCTATCATTCTTTTATCATTAGGTACGCTGCATATCTATTGGGCTCTCAGCGGCACTTGGGGAATTTCATACGCTGTACCTACAACTAACGGAAAAGCTCTCTTTAAGCCATCCTCGCTTGCGAAGATATTTGTTGCGCAGGCGTTTTTTACCGCATCACTTATCGTAATGGGGCGCATCGGGCTACTCATCAAATTTATTCAATTGCCATTCATCTTTTATTGGGGCACTTGGGGAATAGCAGCGGTATTTCTTTTGCGAACAATTGGTGAATTTAAATATATCGGCTTTTTCAAGAGATACAGAACGTCACGATTCGCATCACTAGACACAAGATTCTATTCACCGCTATGTCTGTTTATTGCAATTGGAGCCTTTTTAGTAAACTTATTCAAAATCTGATTCAGATTCACGTACAACAAGCTTTATAAGTAGAAGAAAAAACAGAGAGCCTGTAACAATGGAAGACAAAAATAAAACAAAAAGTCAATTGATATCAGAATTAGCAGAACTGCGTCAATCAGCTTCACTATCTCAAGGCTTTTCTAAATATCTCATTGCAGTTCATCGCACTAGTCAAAGGTTACAACATCTACACTCACCTGAATCTCTCGCACAGGAAATAATCCATGTTCTGGAAGAGCTATTAGACTACGAATATGGCGCAGTTTTATTGATCAATAAATCTACAAAAGAACTGCTGCCTTTTGCCCTTAGTGATCAAGGACGCGGTTCAACCTTTATCGATATGGACAAAGCTTATATTTCATCTCGCGGTATCCGTGTAGGCATCGGTATCACAGGGGGCGTGGCTCAAACAGGAAAAAGTGAGCACATTGGAGATGTACGTCAAGACAAACGTTATTTTTCCATGCGAGATGATATTCGCTCTGAGCTTTGTGTCCCCTTGATAAATAAAAAAGAAATCATTGGGGTCATAAATATAGAAACCATTAAACTCAATGCCTACTCAGAGATAGATCTGCGTGTTTTAGAAACAGTAGCGTCCCAAATCGCTATCGCGATCGACAATGCAAATTTATACGCTAACCTTGAAAAATCACATACTGCATTATCTCTAGCATACGACAATACACTAAAGGGGTGGGCTCGCGCTCTTGAATTGCGCGATGTGGAAATAAAAGGACATTCAAATCGTGTAACAGACACAACTCTTCGTTTGGCGCGGATAATGGGCATTAAAGGAGATGATCTGGAGCACGTACGTCGTGGCGCACTACTACATGATATTGGGAAAATGGGGATTCCGGACTCAATTCTTCTAAAGCCAGGGAAACTCACAAAAAAAGAATGGGGAATTATGCGCCAACACCCAGTCTATGCATATAAAATGCTTTCTGATATTCCTTATTTAGAACCAGCCCTAGATATCCCTTATTATCACCATGAAAATTGGGATGGAAGTGGCTACCCACAAGGGTTAGTTGGTGAAGAAATCCCTCATTCAGCCCGCATCTTTTCAATTGTAGACGTTTGGGATGCACTCCTTTCTGACCGTCCATATCGAAAAGCATGGTCAAAAGAAAAAACATACACGTATCTTATAAAGAATAAAGGTATTCACTTTGACCCTCATGTGGTAGATGTATTTATGGATATGCTTAAAAAAGCATAAACTATAAGGTCAAATAGCATCCATTTTCAGAAAAAAAACATCCATTTATATTACAACAAGATAAGGAAAATATCATGGAAGAGACTAAAACAAGAATATCATTAGGCAGTTAAACTGATCATTATCGGTGCTATCGCCAGTATGTTCATGCTCCTATTCTGCGGGTGGCAAGTTTCTGCAACAGTAGGGCTACTCAGTATAGGACAGAAATAAATGCACAGATTTCTAGCAGACGACCGTGCACGACTCGATAAAATTTTGGATAGCGTTCTTACTGAAGCAAATCGCTTTTTATCAGAAGTAGACACGCTCCCCGTCGGTACAGTTTCACCAGCCAATATAGCAGAAATAAATATCTCCAAAGAAGGGATTGGTGCTCTTAAAACATTAGCCCTTTTCAAAGAACGTTACGCTGCGTGGATGAGCGGCAGCGCGGGTCCACGCTATTATGGTTTTGTGACGGGAGGGGTCACGCCCGCAGCTTTGGCTGGAGATTGGCTAACCAGCGTCTATGACCAAAACAGTTTGGGATCAGATGAGTCAATTGCTCCGCAGTTGGAGTTGGAAACCATCGCATTGCTGCGTCAATTATTTGAGTTGCCCGATGCGTATACAGGCTCATTTGTGACCGGCGCAACGATGTCGAATTTTGTTGGTTTGGCGATAGCCCGTCAATGGGTCGGGCTTAAACGGAATATAAATTTCGCCGAGAAAGGGTTATGGGGAACGGAACCAAGCCCAATTTTTAGTGCGACACCGCACTCCAGCATCTATAAATCCCTATCCATGCTTGGGATGGGACGTGGGGCGATCACGAGCATCCCCTGCATCCCAAATCGAGAAGCGATAGATATTTCAATACTGGAAGAGCATCTTAGAAATCTAAACGGCAAACCTTCTATTGTGGTTGCCAACGCAGGGACAGTCAACACCGTAGATTTTGACGACATCGCTGCAATCGCAGCATTAAAAACACGCTATACATTCTGGCTGCACGTTGACGCAGCCTTTGGCGGATTTGCCGCCTGCTCACCAAAATATCGTTCATTAGTAGAGGGCATGGATTTAGCCGATTCAATCACGATTGATGCCCATAAATGGCTGAATGTGCCTTATGATGCGGCAATCCAATTTACGCGCCATCTCGAATTACAAGCCGAAGTTTTTCAGAATGCGGCGGTCTATCTTGGGCAGGAGATTAGCTCTAGCAATTTTGTCCATCTAACGCCTGAAAATTCACGCCGTTTGAGAGCAATGCCAAGCTGGTTTACACTCATGGCGTATGGAAAAGAGGGGTATGCGGAAATAGTAGAAAGAAATTGCGACTTAGCAGAATGGTTAGGCAAAGAAATTGGTCGTTCAGAGACTTTCGAATTATTAGTCCCCGTACACCTAAATGGAATCTGCTTTACTTTCAAAAAAGGGAAAGATAGAGCATCATTTGATCTGGTCAAAGCATATCTGAAGAAACTAAAAGAAAAAGGGGATATTTTTCTAACCCCAACAGTTTACAAAGGAACACCAGCCATTCGGGTATCTATCGCAAATTGGAAAACAACCCAAAAGGATGTAGAAATTGCTTGGCGGTCAATGCAACGTGAGATTGAAGAGTTTATCTAAAGTATCAAGCCCAATGATACGAAAATACCAAGATACTGATCTAAATGATTTATTAGATGTGTGGTACTCTGCCTCAAAGGTTGCGCATCACTTCCTTGACGAAGCTTTCTTTGATCAAGAAAAGGCAAATATCGCATCCGTATATTTGCCGGTAGCTGAAACTTTGGTCTATGAACAACAGGGGGAGGTCGTTGGTTTTATTTCGCTGATCGAGAATGAAGTCGGTGGGCTTTTTGTTCATGCAGATCATCATCGTAAAGGGATTGGTCGCGCACTTATGGATCATGCCGCTAAGATCAGAATGCCTTTGGTTTTAGATGTTTTCGAAGATAATTCGATAGGAAGGGGGTTCTATAAAAAGTACGGCTTCGTGGAAATTGGCGAAATATTTAATGAGGAAACAAAAAAGAATCAAATCAGAATGGAGCTAAAGACTTAAGTCTCTCTCTTCACATTTTGGTCTGTTTGCTAATGCAAACAGGAGTGTTTCTTATCGGTATTTTCAACTTTATCAGGA
>JABGQT010000079.1 GCA_018648685.1 Anaerolineae bacterium | reverse complement strand
CTCAGAGAAAGCGCAGGAGATTATTGCAGATGGAGAAAATGAAATTTACCTCTCTTCTGCGAGTGCTTGGGAGATTGCCATAAAGGTGGCAAAGGGGCGGTTGGTTTTGCCAGAAGAACCTGCAAAATATATAGCCAACCGGATTAGTTTGCATCGTTTTCAGGCACTGCCAATAGAAATTAGCCATGCAACAAAAATATATGAGCTGCCGAATCATCATGCTGATCCCTTCGATCGGCTTTTAATTGCGCAAAGTCAACTAGAATCTCTGCCTCTAATTACGAAAGATGATTTGATTAATTTATATGACGTAGAAACAATCTGGTAAGCGTTTCCTACCCAATAAAAAACTCTCCTTGCAAGGAGAGTTTTTTATTTTTTAGACCATGTCTAATTCGATCATGCTCTCTGCCATCGAGAGCACCATCTCTTTCATATCGCGTGGATGCCAATTTAATACTTCCTTGATGCGAGAATTGTCTACATGTAATTCCTGGTCAAGCGCATCGACAGTTGCGCGGGCTTCTTTGCTGAAGATCGCTACGAATCGCACCATCCAGTTTGGGAAAACATTGGTTTTGATCTTATAGCTTTTGTCCGCATATTTCTCTTTCAAAAGGAGCGCCACATCCTTGATCCAGAACGAATCGGATACACAAATAAAGCGTTGACCGGCGGCCTCGGGCGTAATCATTGCGGCGAGATGGGCAGCGGCTACGTCACGCACATCTACGGCATTGAAGTGCATTCGCGCTAGCCCTGGGAGTGTAGAAAGCATTAGGGACTGGATGAGCACGCCCGAAGTCCGGGCATTGGTATCGGGAAGTGGGCCAAGGATTAGCCCGGGATTGATCGTTGCTAATTCCATTCCATTATCCAGATTCTTCACAAAATCCCACGCGGCTCGCTCTGCCAAAGTCTTGCTTTTTGAATACGCAGCGATAGTGGGGCTATCGGCAATTGACCAATCATTTTCATTGAAATGAGTCTTTTCTTTTGGATGCCCATAAGCGATAGCTGCAACCGAGGATGTTAGCACTACACGTTTAACTCCATTTTTTGCGGCGGCACGTAAAACTTGCAAAGTTCCTTCTCTTGCAGGGATAATAAGGTCATCTTCGTGCTTTGGCTCTCCCAAAGGGAAGGGGGAAGCGACATGCAATACATAATCGCAGTCTTGTATCGCATCATCCCAGCCTGCATCGTTGAGCAGGTCAGCTTCTACGAGAGTAAGTCGATTATTAGCATCTACGAGTTTGGATATCGTTTTTCGCAAGGCGGATTCACGCTCCAACGAGCGGATAGTCCCTCGAACTTGGTAGCCTTCTTTTAGCAATGCCACTACGCAGTGGATGCCGACGAATCCGCTGGCTCCGGTTACCAGTACAGTTGTGTTTTGGGTCATTTTCTCTCCATAACTTTAAATACTTACAGGAATTTCAAAAGTATATCATCGGAGGATGGTGTTATTTTTTGTCCTATTCGCAAGTAAAGGAGAAATCCATTGAGTTGCTGCTATTCCCTGCATAATCGTAGAGCGTTGCGCGCAAGGTAACATCCTGTTCACCATCGCACCATAGATATATCTTTATTGCCCCATTATTCCAATCGCCAGAATCTAGTTTAAGCTCATTATCCGTGCCGCCGCCAAAATTGATTGAGCTGATGACATCATAAACAGCATATTTCACATCTCCATCTGCGTCTGTGAAGTAGAGCAATCCAATTATGGTAGATTTGTTGCCAGGAATTTTGCTGGGGAAGTTGATACCTGTAATAACTGGTGGCTTGGGAGCCTGAGCAGTTTGGGTAAGTGCCCGAAGTTGCGCATCGTAGGTGAGCATATCGGCTCTGTGTGTCAATATTTCGGCATTTTCTGTTGCTTGCCTGGCTGTAGCCGTTTTGTAGTTGTATCGTCTGGCTTCTTCGGTATAAGTCATTCTCCATTCTGTATCTATAGCAAAGGATGTGGCTGTACGATCATCATTAAGCTGCATGACAAATAATTCCCCGATCATGCAATTTACTGTGAGCAGAAAGCCTCCTAGTAGCAGCATACCTCCCCAAAACCAAAACCGAGTAGACTTAGGCTGCCTGTTCATTTTTTACTTCCTTGCAGAGAAAACCTTACTCTCAGTATATAAAAAGTCAGTTATTTTTTCAAATCTCCAGATCAGGAAATTTTCTCTTGGATTTCTGCTATACTCCCCCGCATGAAAAACGCAACTTTCTCCCATAAACGTATTGTCATTGTTGGCACAACTGGCTCTGGAAAGTCTACGCTGGGAAGCAATATCGAAAAAAAACTTGGCATTCCCCATATCGAGTTGGATGCTCTGCACTGGGATCCCGGTTGGCAGGAAGCACCCACTGAAGTGATGCGTGAGCGCGTTAAGAAGGCGATTTCTGCTGAAAGCTGGGCTGTGGATGGAAATTACAGTGTCGCCCGTGATTTGAGCTGGGCACGCGCCGAGATCATCATCTGGCTCGATTATTCTCTTGCCATCAACTTTTGGCGTTTATTCACGCGAACAATACGTCGTGCCCTCACACAAGAAGTGATCTGGAACGGAAATCGCGAACCATTTTTACCCCACCTCAAACTTTGGTCGGACGAATCTCTTTTTCATTGGCTCTTTAAAACCTATTGGCGGCGCAAAAGAGAATATCCCGCGCTTTTGGCATTGCCTGAATACGAGCATCTGGATTTGCTTCGCTTTACTTCCCCAAAAGAGACTGATGCGTGGCTAGAAAAACTGTAGAGCGTTTCTGTTTCGACTATTTTCTGAGCATCCAGCGAACCAATAAGCTTAGCCCCCAAACGCTGGCTAAGCCAAGAAACACCGCCCATTCAAAGCTAAATGCCGATTGCCAAAGCATTGCGATGCTAGAAAAGATAAGGGTAAGCACGATCAATAAGCCCAAGCGTGCCAAATGTGCGAGAGAGAGACGTTTTACATCTTCCCCGGGGGCTGCGAAACGTAGTCGATATATGAAAGCGGAGAGATCGTAAACCAATAGCCCACCCACGCCTCCGGCCAGCATCCAGCCAAAAGGCAGGTTGAGCCAAAGCCCAACTGCTGCGCTTAGTGTATAGGCGATAAAACCTATCTTTGCGAACCATCTCCAACGACGCCAAATACTTATTCCCCAAAAAAGACCAATAGCAAGGATAGCAGAACTGACATTAGGATAGCCACCATCATAATATCCCCATGCTAAGGCACTAGTTCCCAAGAGTAAATTAATCGCTAAAGCAATATAAGACATAATTTCCTTTACTTTCCCGTTGCGTTATGCCAGGCTGGCGGGCGCCCAAGTCGGCTTTTCAGGATTTTATCGAGCGGAATATTGACATCCCAATCAACCACTTGTAGACCGGAGCGTTTTAAGCGCATGAGTAACATATTTCGCTCAGTACGAAGAACACGCGCTGCTAATTTGACATCCGGGTCATCTGGCAGGCTGCTCAGTTCATAGGAAATTGGATCTGGGCTGATCACTATGATTTGGTAACCACGTGAGCGCAGCTGAATGAGCACCTTATCATCACCTTTTGCCAAGGGAGTTACCAAGACCAATTGTGAATTTGGCGGAAAAAGTTTTGTCGGCAGATTTTCTAAATTTGTAAAAACCTGACTATCTCCGGTTTTGGCACGTGCGAGAGCCTGTAGAAGACGTTCTCGTTGAATATTGCCATAACCCGGAGCATTCCAGAGTAGCACACGCCCATAGAATAAGATACCAACGCGATTTCCTGCTGAGAGAAAGTGATCTGCCAATCCAGCTGCTGCTGAAACGGAATATTCAAAAAGCGAGTGCCCGCCGCTGCCAATATTTGAGAGCTCTCGACCATCCAGAATTATGCCTACGTCTGCGGCGCGCTCCTGTTCAAATTCATTAGTGAATAAAGCCTGCTGATGACGCGCGCTGGTTCGCCAATTGATCCAACGTAGAGAATCCCCTGTCTGGTACTCGCGAACGCCAAAGAAATCTATCCCGGGGCCACCAACGCGTGCCGGTATCTTACCCGAATAGACACGGGTATGACGCGGTCGAATCGTAATATTTTTAAGGCGAGGAACTCGTGGAAGAACAAATAATTGACCGGGTATTTTAAGGATTTCTTGGTGGTAAGCCAAAGCAAAATGGTCAGAGGTGCGTATCTTTATGTCTGAAAATACATATGATCCACGCGTACCAGAAACTGTATATGTCCAGGCAGTTGATTCACCTGGTGCTAAAGTGCAAAAATGTATCAGGTTGCCTTCTTCGATCGATAAAGCTGGGGGGATATGGTCTTCTAAAAGGATCTCTTCTAAACTTGAACCATTGTTTTTTATACTAAGCGTCACGGTTACCAAAGTATTTGGAGCAACCCGTTCTGCACTTAAAACGCGTTTGATCCCCAGTTCTACCTTATCTGGCGCAAAGATCAATCCAAACAGGAGGTATAGTGCCAGAGGAATTGCCAAAGCCAATATAGAGCTTTGGAAACTCGCTAATCCAGCCAGGATCAAGCTGAATAGCAATAAAGAGGGAATTAGGTTTCGACGCATTATTTCAAGGACTCTCTACTATTCTTGCTTTGTCTGAAGAATCATTTTTCAGCAACGACAGGGACAGGCACTCGGTCAAAAACATCTTGAATAATATCTTCGGTCACTTTGCTTGACATCCAATATTCAGGTTGTAGGATGATGCGATGTTTTAAAACATCGCCTGCGAAGTATTTGATGTCGTCAGGGAGAACATAATCACGGCCTTGTAAAACAGCATAAGAACGAGCAATTTTCAAAAAGGAAAGTGAAGCACGCGGGCTTGCGCCAACAGCAACACGGCGTGCTTTTCGTGTCTCATGGACAATGGCAGCGATATATTCTTTTAGATCATTATCGACATGCACATCTTCCATAGCCTGTTGTATTTCTCGCAGCGCATCTGCATTCGTAACTTTAGACAAATTGACTTCATCTTGTTGGCGTTCACTTCGACGATGTAATATCTCACGCTCATCATCAAGTTCAGGGTAGCCAACAGATAATTTAAGCATAAAGCGGTCTAATTGAGCTTCCGGAAGAGGGAATGTTCCCTCATATTCAATCGGGTTTTGAGTTGCCAAAACGATGAAAGGCTCAGGAAGAGAGAGGGTCTCGCCTTCCAGTGTTACCTGACCCTCTTGCATGGCCTCTAATAAAGCGGATTGAGTCTTCGGCGATGCACGATTAATTTCATCTGCCAAAGCAATATTTGCAAAGATGGGACCCTTGCGCAAGTCAAAGCGATTTTCAGCTCGGTTAAAGATATAACCGCCAGTAATATCGCCGGGTAATAGATCCGGCGTAAATTGGATGCGTTTGAAATCCAGGCCAAGTACCGTGGCAAAGCTACGTGCCATCAGGGTCTTGCCAAGGCCGGGAAAATCTTCTAACAGAATATGTCCACTTGCCAAGATCGCAGCCATGATCTTTTCCAGGACAATTCGCTTGCCAATGATCGCGCGTTCTACTTCATCTAAAACTTGATTGCTAATATTAGAAACTTCAGTCAGTGTTATGGCCATGTCCAGTCTCCATGTGAGATTCAAGGTAGTCAAGTGCTTTATTTGGGTCAATATCCAGGGGTGTTTTGGGGCGTTTCTTGAAAGGGTTACGAGGGCGTGGATAGTCTGCAAAAGACCCCTTTAAGCCCACAGATAAGTATGTCTGCACATCTTCTTCGGGATGCCAGTTTCGGCCTTCAAGGGTGTTTGCTTTCCATTTTTTTTCTTGTCCTTCACGATAAGCCAGCCAATCACGCGCAACAAAGCCGATGCGGTTGGCTAAATGCCATTTGAAGTAGACTCCCTCGTCACTTTTCTTGATATTTGCGGCTAAAGCCTCTATGGGGCCGGGCTCATCTTTTTGGCGTTGCCTACTATGCCAGCGTGGTCGTGGAATATTGATGAAGTTAAAAAGTCCAATGATAAAGATGATGACTAATAAGCCGCTCCATAATAAAACCTGAGGAATAGCGTGATAGAGGATGCCAAGTATCCAAAAAAAATACATGACGGGCGCGATGATCATTTTTTTAACTACGCTCTGTAGAGGAAAAGCCAATATTAAAATACCAAGATTAATGAGAATAAAGGCTATCCAGGGATATTTTTTCAGGATGGCTTTCATAGCGGCTCCCCACATGCTGCTGCAATAGCCTTTAAACACGCTCTCGCTTCATCAATTTCATTTTCTGCCGCTCTTTTTCCGCTATAGCGTACTTTCTCGAATAAGCGTGTTAGGCGGCGTATTGGGTCGGGAGGTAGTCCTGCGAATTCGAGACGTGACATAAATTCACTTGGAGTCATTGCTTGTTGACGGAGTACCCCTCTTCGGTCACGAGCGATCTCGCTCATCTGCATATAGGCGTTGATAATGACATCTTCCCACTCTTGTCCCTCGGAGAGATCATCTAGGGAAGCACGAGCAATATTCCCAAAATTATCTAGAGGCTTTTTGTTTCTCAGGTATAGCCACGGTTTTAATAGTCGCCAGGCAATCAGGGCAAATACTAAAACGACTACAGTGCTTATGAAATAAACTAAAGCAGGAGAGATCGGCTTTGATTCGTATACTGGTGAGCTGACAGAAAATTCCTCTATTGCTTCGGCTGCACCCATCTCCGTGGAAAATTCCAAAGGCAAGGGAGATGTTAGCATCTTATAATTATCAAAATAATACAACATTATAAAGATAATAAGGGCGATGCTGAGCATGCTTTTGATGATGCGTTTTCGAACATCTGCAGGTAAAAGAGCCATAAAGACCCCGAAGATAACAACAAATAGAATAGAAAGAACAACCTGTTGCCAAATAGGAGTTTCGGCAATATCTTCTTTTATAAAATCAAAACTAGTTTGGGCCACCGAATTACTTTCATTTCCCCAAATCTGCATTGAATACCCAGGTGCTAAACTTAAATCTGAAAGCCCAGCCGCTAGCCAGACTAACATCAAAACCGCAATCACAGAGAATAAAAGAACGACCTTTCTGCGTTGTAAAAGTGATTTCATAGGGAGAGATTTTACCATCTTAGAAGATGGATGATCTCAAAAAATGATGAATATCCTGTTTCTGGCTATCGTGCTATACTCGCAAAATGACTAAAGACTGCAATGCGCCAATTCACCCTCTTGCCCGCTTGGGCCTTGAGCGTTTTAATGTCGGCCAATATTGGCTGGCGCACGAAGCTCTCGAAGATGCCTGGAATGATGAAAAGGGGGCGGTGCGCGATCTTTATCGTGGCATTTTGCAGGCTGCGGTGGTTTATCATCATTTGCGCCGAAAGAATTTGTGCGGCGCGGTAAAAGTTTATGAGCGCAGCCAAAAATGGTTAATAAAATGGGATTCGCCCTGCCGCGGTGTGAATGTGGCAAAACTATGTGATGACCTGGATGCCGCCATCGCAGAGGCGAAAGCCCTTGGTGTAGAAAATATAGCGAATTTTAAAGGATATACGAAAATAGATTATGAATGAACTCCCCTATGAAAATAAGATCGTCCTCGTGACTGGTTCAGGGCGCGGGATCGGACGCGCGATAGCCTTGCACTTTGCCAAATTAGGCGCGGATGTGGTCATCAACTTCTTCCGCAATCGCAAACCTGCAGAATCTACCGCTAACGAGATCGAAGCTCTCGGACGACGCGCATTAGTCGTTAAAGCGGATATGGGCGATCTTGACGACATCACCCGTCTCTTTGACGAGATCGAATCTACATTCGGCGGCTTGGACGTTTTCGTCCACAACGCAGCTTCTGGCTATAACCGCTCGGTGATGGAGCAAAAACCCCGCGGCTGGGATTGGACGATGAATATCAACGCCCGCGCGCTGCTTTTTGCCGCTCAACGCGCTGCCCCGCTGATGGTAAAACGCGGTGGCGGGAGCATCGTCAGCATTAGCAGTCCGGGCGGAGATTATGTTCTCCCTGAATATGTGGTTGTTGGCGCGAGCAAAGCCGCTCTCGAATCACTCACGCGCTATCTCGCCGTTGAATTTTCGCCGATGAACATCGTCGTGAATGCCGTTTCCCCCGGCGTGGTCGAGACAGATGCCCTCAAGCATTTTGATTCGATGCGTAAAGCAGAAAATCTGATCGGGAAAACAGCCAAAGCCACGCCTGCAGGACGCTTGGTCACGCCCGAAGAAGTGGCGGGAGTGGTCAGCTTTTTGGCATCGCCCGCCGCAGCGATGATTCGCGGGCAGGTGATTACGGTGGATGGGGGATTCTTGTTGGAGATAATGTTCCGCCTCAGGTGAAAATGGAAAAATGGACATAAAAAATAAGACACTA
>JABGQT010000107.1 GCA_018648685.1 Anaerolineae bacterium | reverse complement strand
AATATTGAAAAAGCGCTTCATCATTTCAAACTCGCGGAAGATATTTGCACTGAAATAAGTTCACCAGACGAGTGGGCTACACTCCAAAATCAATTGGGGGGTGCATATTTCCAGTCTCCCAAAGGCACACGCTCCGACAATATTGAGCAGGCTATCCGACACTTCCAGGCCGCCCTGCGAGTGCATACTCGCACCGCGTTCCCGGATGAGTGGGTCATGGTAATGGGTAATCTGTCTTCTGCCTATACTGAACGCATTGAGGGTTCCGAGGCTGAAAATCTGGAAATTGCCATTGCAATATTTAAAGAAGTATTAGGCATGGTGGAGCGTGAAATAGACCCCAGCGGATGGGCATCATTGCATTCAAACCTGGGCGGTGCCCTGGTACAGCGTATCAGAGGGTTGCGGGCGCAGAATATCGAGCGAGCCATTCAACATTATCACCTGGCACAAGAGGTCTATACTCGAGATTTATTTCCCTTGGATTGGGCTGTGACACACATCAACCTGGGGATTGCCTATCGCAACCGGGTCAAGGGCGAACGCACGGATAATCTTCGAACGGCTATACATCACTATGAGTCTGCTTTGGAGATATGCACTCGAAATACCAATCCTGAACGTTGGGGCACTATCCAAATGAACCTTGCTTCAGTTTATGCGGATATGGCTGGAGACAAACAGGAAGAATACCTGGAAAAATCAATATATTCTAGTGAGCAGGCTCTACTTGTGTTTACACCAAACACATATCGAGAGAACTGGGCAGGGCTAATGAATAACCTGGCAACCAGTTATCTTGAGCGGAGTAAGGGGGATGAAGCCCAAAACCTCGAATACGCCATCCAATATTGCCAGCAAGCCTGGAAGGTCTACACACGTGAAAACTATCCTGAACAGTGGGCGATGGTGACCAGCAATTTAGCCGATGGCTTCTCTGATCGGGTGCATGGCGATCCGGAAGAGAACTTGAATCGAGCAATTGGGCTTTATAATCAGGCATTGGATATCTATACCTATGACAACTATCCCCTCGATTGGTCGCTAACACAGAACAATTTGGCAAGTGCATACGCGTTCCGCGAAAAAGGCGGTCGAGAAGAAAATATCCACCTCGCCCAAGCACATTACGATTTATCACTTAGCATATTGACTGAAGAGCATTTTCCTGCTCATTTCAGAGATACCCAGCGAAACCGTGGACATATGTTTTTTGATTCCATGCATTGGGAGGCTGCTTTAGAAGCATATCTCCCTGCAATAAAAGCAGGCGAGAGCTTGCTGAATATGGCTTATTCTGAGACAGGTCGCCGGGTTGAGGTAGGGGAAACTTATACCTTATATGCCAATGTGGCTTATTGTTATTTGAAGTTGGGGCAATTGGATCAAGCGTTGTTGTATCTTGAAGCTGGAAAATCACGTTTGCTAGCCGAGACTTTAGCTCTGGCAGAAGTCGATTTGGCGAAGCTTCCTGAAATCCAACGAGAGAATTTGATTAGTTCGCGACAAAAAGTCCAGCATTATGAAGCTCTTTTGCACGAACAGTTGAATTTCGCGGACCGTGAGAGCAAACCAGGTTTGATAGAAAATCTTCGTGTGGCGCGTCTGGAATTAAAGGATATCCTCAAAGAGATATCTTTGTCTAATCCGGATTTCTTGCCTAAAAATCTTACCATTGATGAGATATTACAGCTTGTACCTGAAGATTGGGCTTTGATAATCCCGTTAATCACATCATTGGGAAGCGCTCTTTTCGTTATTCCACCTGGAATCCATGCATTGACTGATGACTTGGTTATAAGATTGGAAGACTTTACCATTGACGAACTCAAAGTCATCCTCAATGGAGCTGATGATAATGATGGGTGGATTCCAGCCTATCAAGCCTTTCTGAGTGATGGACTATTAGATAATTGGCTAAGTGCCTTGGATACTCTCTCTGCGCAGCTCTGGGGATACTTTGGACAGCCCATACATGATATTCTTCAAAAACTAGGTGTTGAAGGTATGGTTTTTGTGCCTGGGGCCGGCATGCAATTGTTACCGCTTCATATTGCTTGGCGCAATGAAAATGGTGGAAAGCGGTACTTAATTGATGATTATCTCATTCAGTATGCGCCTTCTGCATATGCCTTATCAATATGCCAAGATCGGGTTGACGAAAGAGATGGGCAAGATGCACTGATAATAGGGGTTGATGAATATGTTCGTTTCCCATCCATAGCTAACGCCTGTAAAGAAGCATTGGCAATCGCAAAGCTCTTCAATACGAAACCTTTGCTTAATGCGTATGCAACAGAGAATAGAGTTATTGAGCAGAGCGTGGGGAAGTCTTATCTGCATTTTTCCTGCCACGGGCTCTTTTCCTGGAGTGAAGATCCCTTATCATCGGCCTTGATTCTCGCTGATGATAATCTTTTCATGCTTTGGGAAATTATCAATAGTATGGATCTATCCTCAGCCCGGCTTGTAACCTTGGCTGCTTGTGAAACAGCGATCACGCCAATTGATCACATCCCTGATGAATTTGTTGGTCTGCCCGCAGGATTCATTCAGGCAGGTGCGCCAGGGGTTGTCGGAAGTCTTTGGCAGGTCGATGATGTTGGAACCCAGCTTCTGATGCAGCATTTTTATCAACAGATTGTGAAGGGAAAGCCTATCCCGGTGGCTCTGCGTGATGCACAACTTTGGTTACGGGATTACGGGGATGAAGGCCAATTTCTACATCCATTTTATTGGGCGGCTTTTGTGTTTTATGGTGCCTGATCTTATCCTTTGATAGAATTCCATTTTGGGTTCACACAATCCCGAAAAAATAGAACCCTTTCAGTTTGAAATTAGGTGATGACCAATGAATAAATTGTCCAATCTAGTTGACCAATCAGTTGATTTGATAATTGAAGTTGCTCGAAAACAAAACACATCACACTCGACTGCTGATGATGATTTTTATATCAACGAAATATGGGGATTTATCATTGCACGGCTTTCCCTTTTCTCAGAAGGAGGCATCATATTAGACGAACTGCAATCGGAGCGTAATATGGCGGAAACACGCAACCGGTTAAAGGCCTTTTTGTCTGAATTAATAAATACCGATGAAGAGTTTTTTATGAGAATTGAGAAGTATATTTTTGATATCAACCAAAGAAAGATAAATAGGAAAGTGATCTCTCACCCCGAAGGCGATGAGCACAAACAATCTAGCTTGCGTGGAATAAGAAAGGAAAGCGAAGAAAAGCTTGTCGAGAATCAAAAAGATGATGATGTGAATTTTACAGTTTTTTATGAGAAAGGCCTCGTAGTAAAAGAGTGGGCTAACATGTTGGTTTATGTACACTTGCCAAAATGCCTCGACGAAATCACCCATGATAGCCAGTTCTTTTTAGATGAGACAAATTCTGGTCTTGGAAAAAGCAGCAGCTCTTCCGCCCAACTTATTCAACGAGGAACAGAAATCACCATTATCCCGGAATTAGCGGGATGTGTTTTCAATCCGCCAAAGCAAAGCGTTCTTTGGATGGAGGACTGGCATCGAGTTGGATTCCGGGTACGGACTGCCGATCAGAGTACGCTTGATATAAATGGCCTGCCGAGAATAGGACAAGTGGCATTCTATATTGGTCCCTTGCTCGTAGCAGAAGTGCCGATCTGGGCTGAAGTTTTAGCGCAAGGTGGAAGTGAGCATGAGCCAAAAACAATTAACCGGAAAACAGCCGCTGTATATAGAACAATTTTTATTTCCTATTCTCATAAGGATACTAATGTCGTTGAGCGGCTTTCGTCAGCTTATAAGGTTTTGGGCATGCAGTACTTGCGTGATGTTGAAAGCCTGAGAAGCGGTGAAGAGTGGAATCAGGCATTACTGAAGATGATTCGTGAGGCAGATATATTTCAGTTGTATTGGTCTGCAAATGCCAAACAGTCAATATATGTTGAACAGGAATGGCGTTTTGCACTTTCACTGGAGCGGGAAAATTTCATACGCCCCCTATTTTGGGAATTGCCGATGCCCGTCCCACCTGAAGACCTTGGGCATTTACATTTTTCAAGCTTAGATATTTAGGAGTGAAGAAGTTAATGAATAGCTCTTGCTTTCTGGTGACGTAACTTTTTTTGGAAAGCCCAGCGTACGTTTTTGGATGTAACATGATTATGTTGTGCACAACAACCATCAAAATACCATCCATTTATATGTATCCCTGTGGGTATGCAGGAGGCCCAGAGCGGTCTTGTACTTGTTCTCACCAGACCGTCACTCGTTACCCAAAACGGATTTCTGGCCCCATGCTTGATAGGATCGATATCCACATCGAAGTACCACGCGTTGATTTTGAGAAGCTCTCGGATAATAGGCGTGGTGAAAGTTCGGACGATATTCGTGCCAAAATAGAAAAAGCACGGCAGCAACAAAGGGTAAGGTTTTCTGGTCCTAACAATGGGGTGATGACCAATGCCGATATGCGTGTTGCAGAAGTTCGTCAATTTTGCGAACTAGATGTTGAAGGGCAAGCACTGATCAAAGCTGCGATGACCCAGTTGCAACTCTCCGCACGAGCCTATCATCGCATCCTGAAGCTTGCGCGCACTATTGCAGATCTAGCTGGAGAGGAAAATATCCAGTCCGCACATCTGGCAGAGGCGTTACAGTATAGACCGAAGGGGATGATGGTTTAGCGGGAAAAAGATGGGGAAAAGAAGATGTTGAGGGAAGGCAAACAAGCCTAGAACGCGCGTGAATCGATATCCACATCCCAAATTGGTGGGGCCAAAAATAAGGTACCTCTTCTTGATGTTATAATTTTTTTATGCTAAATAACAAAAGTATCAGGGGACGATTAGGATTACTCTTTCTGGCTTTCGTATTATTAGTCAGCTTTTCTGTCGGCGCGACTTATTGGGGTATCGCGACACAAAGGCAGGATGCATTAATTGTTAATTTAGCGGGACGTCAACGCATGCTTACACAGAAAATGACCTGGCTGGCGCTAGCCCAACCTGAAAACCCCGAGCTATCTGCTTCAGTTAAACTTTTTACCCAAACTCTTCAGGCTCTTCGTTTTGGAGGGGAAACGATAGATTCTAATGGCAATATGGTCTTTCTTCCTCCACCTCCAGACACAGCATTGTATGAGCAACTAAATGAAGTTGCCCAAACTTGGGAGCATTTCCGAGAACACTTAAAGCCTAAAGATGCAGAGATACTTCTTCTTGAAGCCCCTGTTATTCTCGACCAACTAGATGCTGTAGTGACCGCCTTTGAAACTCATGCAGAAGCGAAAGATTTTCGCCTGATATTGATTCAAATTTCATTTTGGATAGCAGCAATAATCTTGCTTGTTTGGGGTTTCATTGACACTCGCCAGATGATTGTCAACCCCTTATCTGATTTACAAACAGCTGCACAAAAAATAGGTGAAGGGAATCTTGATTGGTCCCTTCCTGAGATGGAAAATGATGAATTAGCTGAACTGGGACAGACCTTTGATATTATGCGGAAAGAGCTGGCCCAATCTCGAAAAAAACTAGAAACCAGGGTAGCACAACGAACCCGAGAGCTTGCGACTGCCTTTGAGTTTAGCCAGGAAATTGTAGCCCAACGAGATTTGAATGAATTAATGAACTCGGCAGTAGAACGCGCCCGCGTGCTCATGCAAGCAGAATCCGCCGCACTTTGTATCTTATCCCCGAACGAAGATATTTTGGAGCTGGCGTCGTATAGCGGAGATGTGGATGTTGAACTCGGTACAACAAAATCAATTCAGCAAGGACTTGCTCAGAAAGTAATTAATGCAGATAAAGCTGCCCTCAGTGAAACTCATTGCACAAATTGCAAGTTTCTACTTGCAAATAACCCTGGGCATTGCGTAGCTACATCTCTTCGGGCGGGAGAGCATACACTCGGTGCGATATGCGTGGTGCAGTCAGATCAGGAAAACGCTGAGGAAGTAGCATTCTTTGATGAGGATGGTCAACGCGCCCTCAACCTCTTGGCAAACTCTGCTGCTGTTGCCATCTCCAATACTCGCCTCGCAAAGGCTGAGCGCGAAAAAGCAAAACAAGCAGCCGCTTTTGCTGAGCGAGAACAATTAGCTGCTGATTTGCACGACAACTTAGCCCAAACCTTAAGCTTTACTCGAATTAAATTAGAACGCTTGGATGAAATCCTCATTGAGGATAAAAACACCGAAGAACGTCTCACTCTTCAACAAATAGAGAAAGCGACTGAAACTGCTTATAAACAAGTGCGGGATGCATTGGCGGGTCTCCTCGAGCCACATTCGACGAGTGACGATTTTGCAAAGAAACTTGCTACCAGTGTGGATAGTTTTTCCGCTACCCATGCTTTTCCCGTCAAACTGGAAATAAGCGACTCATCAGCTCTAATACTACCCCTTGCTACACAGACTCAAATTGTTCATATCGTGAGTGAAGCACTCTCTAATGTTCAGCGACACTCGGAAGCCAAGCAAGCTTGGGTGCGAGTAACTCGGGTTAATGGACATGCTCATTTCATGATTAAAGATAACGGAAAGGGCTTTGACACCCAAAGCCCTCAAGGAGGCAATCACTTTGGGCTACGGATCATGCAGACAAGAACTGAAAGATCGGGAGGAGAGTTTTCTCTTTTATCACAACCTGGAATGGGAACAGAAATTTCTACAAAATTCCCTATAAAAGCATCTCAAAAAAATGAAGGTCAGAATCTTGGAGAAAAATCGTGACACTTGCTCGCATTCTATTGGCTGATGATCACGAATTATTTCGTGATGGATTGGCCGGACTTATCAACGCACAACCAGACCTTGAAGTCGTCGGGGAAGCAGGGGATGGTCTGGAAGCGCTCAAATTAGCCCGCGATCTAAAACCAGATCTGATCGTGATGGATATTAATATGCCTATCTGCGATGGGTTGGAAGCAACCCGCCTGATTTGTACCGAGTTACCAGGTTCACGAATTGTTACACTCACCGTTCACGATGAAGACGAGAAGCTATTTGCAGCGATCAAAGCTGGGGCGGTGGGATATTTACTCAAAAGCACTAACAAAAAAAAATTCCTGGATGGTATCCGAATGGCTTTGGCAGGAGAAGCTGCACTATCTTCAAAAATAGCGACTCGTATGCTTGATGAGTTTTCCCGCATGATGAACCAGTCGATTGCTGTGTCTTCAAATGAAGATGCACCTGATCTTACGCTTCGAGAGCGTGAAGTTTTGCAATATATCGCAACAGGTTCCTCTGATAAAGAGATCGCAGCACAGTTATCTATTAGCCTCTACACGGTTAAAAGCCATGTGCGTAATATTTTGGGGAAACTGCACGCGGTAAATCGTCGAGAGGCTGCACGTTTCGCGTCTCAGCATGGATTATTAAAGAAATAGCTTTGGGGTTAGTTCTCTTCTATAACGGGGGCAGTTAAATTCCGCACATTGGATAATTAAAGTGAACAAGCCCAACATGCGCACGACGCGGTTTTTCATCCATAAAGAAACGAACTAGTTCTTTTTTAAAGAGTGACTATAAACGTCACTCTTTTTTAGTTCCTGTTTCTGCCTGCGATGGATAGACGCTGACTTTCTAGTTCATTATGCTTGTGGCATGAAAAAACGCAATGTATTTGTCGTTGGAGATTCGTTATTTGCTGAAACCTTAATTCAGGCATTGGGGGATAGCCAGAATGTGGTTGTCATTGGATCAGCTCCTACTCCTGACGATGCGTTGCCTCTTTTGGAAGAACTATCTCCTGACGTAGTGATTGTGGCTGTTGCAGACGAAGCTGTTGTAGCGGCTTTTACCCCGATATTGATTGCTAACCCAAATCTCACAATTATCCACACCGATCTTAGCACGAACCAAATGCAAGTAATTACCAATCAATCTGTTGATGCTCGGATGTCTGACTTGTTGGCTGCTATTGCAGCTTTGCCCAAACAAGGAGCTTCTGACGGCAATGAGCTATCTGCAGGAAAGAACTAATTAATTTATGGAGGAGCATCCTATGGAAGTCAAACATAAGATCTGGAACTCAGTAGGTGGTAGATCTTTTGTGATTCTGTTATTGAGTGGAGTTTTGTTGATAGGGTCATTTTTTCAGGCTGCGGCATCACCCGGATTTCAGTCTTCTGACGAGGGGAAAGACATTTTTGAAAAGAATTGCGTATCTTGTCATTCAATAGGCGAAGGTTCATTAGTTGGGCCCGACTTGGAAGGGGTTCTTGACCGACGTGATCGAGATTGGGTAAGGGATTTCATAACCATACCCGATCAAATAATCGTGTCTGGAGATCCAATTGCTCTCGAGTTGCTGACTGAATTTAATAATATTCCAATGCCAAATTTGGGTCTTACTGAAGCAGAAGTTGAAGCTCTCTTGGTCTTCCTTGAGGGTGGCGAAAGTGTAGCGCCAGTTGCTGATGCTCCCCTCCCTGAAGGGAATCTTGATCGAGGTAGCGCATTTTTTACTGGTGAAGATGTCCTTGAAAATGGAGGCACACCTTGTATTGCCTGCCATACTGTAGGAAGTGTTGGTCCCTTTGGTGGCGGCAATTTGGGACCTGATTTGACCCGTGTTTATGGACGTTTTGGGGAAGCAGGGTTAACCGGTGTAATCAAAGATATTGCATTTCCTACTATGCAGGGTATTTATGTAGATAAAGCTCTCACAGATCAGGAAATTGCAGATTTGCTAACTTTCTTTGCAACCGTTGACGCAGAAGGCGAAGAGGGCGTTGCCGATAGTGCGACAACGACATTCTGGATAATTGGGCTTTTGGGCTCTGGCATATTATTTGGCATTATGGCGTTCTACTGGCCTCGTCAACGGGAAACTCTATCTGATCGCTTGAGAAGAGATGCAGGAATTACTTCAAGGAGGCACTCATGAAAAACTGGTCTAAAGAAAAAATTTCACCCACTGAACGTAAATGGGAAGAGTTCTATCGCAATCGTCATCAACACGATAAGCGAGTACGCACCACCCATGGCGTAAACTGTACAGGCAGTTGTTCCTGGGAAGTATTTGTCAAAGATGGCATTGTCACTTGGGAAATGCAGGCTACAGATTACCCACAGTTAGAAGAAGGTTTGCCACCTTACGAGCCACGTGGTTGCCAGCGTGGCATCAGCTACTCTTGGTATCTTTATAGCCCCATTCGGGTCAAATATCCTTATGCTCGTGGCGTATTAGTAGACCTTTGGCGCAAAGCCAAATCTATTCATGGAGACCCTGTTAAGGCTTGGGCTTCCATTATGGATGATGAAGAAGCTCGTAAGAGTTATCAACAAGCACGCGGCAAGGGGGGATTCAGACGTATCTCTTGGGAAGAATCTCAAGAAATGATTGCTGCATCAATGGTTCACACCACAAAGAAATATGGTCCAGACCGAATAGCTGGATTTTCGCCAATCCCAGCTATGTCGCAGATCAGTTACGCTGCCGGAAGCCGCTTTATGAGCTTGATGGGCGGCGTAATTATGAGTTTCTACGACTGGTATTGTGACCTTCCCCCAGCCAGCCCTGAAATTTGGGGTGAACAAACCGATGTTCACGAATCTGCAGATTGGTTCAATTCACGTTTTGTGGCAGTGATCGGTGCAAACCTGAATATGACTCGTACGCCTGACACTCACTTCATCTCAGAAGTACGTCATGCTGGTGGGAAGTTGACCGTTTTTGCCCCCGATTTCTCGCAAGTTGCGAAATATGCTGATTATTGGATCCCCGTCCATGCCGGGCAGGATACTGCTTTCTGGATGGCGGTCAATCATGTGATTTTGACCGAATTCTATGTTCAGAAGCAAGTTCCCTATTTCGTTGACTATCTCAAGCAATATACCGATATGCCCTTCTTGATCGAGATCAATGAAAACAGACCGGGCAAATATATACGAGCCAACCGTGTCGGCGAGTATAAAGATGCTGAACACGGTGACTGGAAACTGCTTATTTGGGATGAGAAGAGTGGGCGCGCACGCATGCCCAAAGGCACGATCGGTTTCCGCTGGGGTGAAAAAGAACAAGGTAAATGGAATCTTGAGCCAAAAGATGGCGTAACAGATGAAGAGATCGCCCCTAAATTGAGTTTTGCTGATACCCACGATGGAGTTGTTGAACTTGAATTTGACGATTTCTCCTCCAGGACGACAAACGCGCGTGGTGTTCCCATACGTTATATCGAAACCGAAGATGGACGCGTTGCCGTAACGACCGTGTTTGATCTTGTGATGGCGCAATTTGGCGTTGACCGTGGCTTTAGCGGTGCTTACCCAGAAAACTATGATGATGCCGAAGGCGTTTATACCCCAGCTTGGCAAGAAAAATACACTGGTATCCATCAGGATACTTGTATCCGCTATGCGCGTGAGTGGGCTACAAATGGTGAAATGACCAATGGCAAGAATATGGTCATCATTGGTGCTGGTGCAAATCATTGGTATCACAATAACCTGCTATACCGCTCATCTATTGTTGCCTTGATGTTGACAGGGAGCGTGGGTGTGAACGGCGGTGGCTTGGCTCACTATGTAGGGCAAGAGAAACTCGTCAACGTAGGTTCCTGGGCATCAATCGCCTTTGCAACCGATTGGGGAATGGCACCTCGGCACCAAAATACGCCTTCCTTCCATTATGTGCATAGCGATCAGTGGCGTTATGAGCGTGGCTATACCGCCTATGATGAGTTGCCCAATAAACCTGCAAAGGATCACACGATAGATCACCAGATTCGCGCGGTACGGCGAGGATGGTTACCTTTCTTCCCGCAATTCAAACGCAACTCAATTGATGTCGTGATAGATGCTATGGAGAATGGTGCTAAAACCGACGCAGAGGTTGTGGATTATGTTGTAGATCAATTCAAAGAAAAGAAGATTCGCTTAGCCGTTGAAGATCCCGACGCCCCTGAAAGCTGGCCCCGTGTTTGGGTGATTTGGCGAGGTAATGCCATCGGAACCAGCGCGAAAGGGCATGAGTTTTTCATGAAGCACTATCTGGGAACACATAGTACCGCTATTGCCACAGAACAGGCTTTAGGAAACACCAATGAAGTTCACTACAAAGACGCCCCTGAAGGCAAAATGGATTTGGTGGTAGACCTCAACTTCCGTATGGATACATCTGCTCTTTATTCTGATATTGTCTTGCCTGCTGCTTCCTGGTACGAAAAAGACGATCTCAACACAACTGATATGCACACTTTTATCAACCCTATGCAAGCTGCTGTAAAACCTGCTTGGGAAGCGAAGAGTGATTGGGATATTTTCAAAACCCTATCCCGCAAAGTGAGCGAATTATCTGAAGAACACATTCCTGAACCTATCAAGGATGTAGTTATGCTACCGCTCAAACACGATACGCCCGATGAAATCGCTCAACCCCAAGTAGTGGATTGGCAAAAAGGCGATGTTGAGCCTATCCCCGGAAAAACCATGCCCCATTTCAAGGTGGTTGAAAGGGATTACACAAAAATAGGCGAACGTTTTGTCAGCTTGGGCAAAGGTGTAGAGAAAAATGGTGTTGCCGCACACGGGATTCGTATTGAAGTAGCTGATGAATATGACTATCTTAAACGCCAGCAACCTAGAACTTTTGATAAAGACAAGCCGATAAAAGGAGAAGTTTTCCCCTCCCTGGAATATGGACGACAAGTCTGTGAGACTATTCTGCGCTTAGACCCAGCCTCCAATGGAGAGTTAGCTCATCGCGCTTTTGTGGCAGAAGAAAAGAAAACGGGGCTCTCCCTCACCGACTTGGCAGAAGGCACACGCTCAACCCGCATCTCTTTCTCAGATATTATTGCTCAACCACGCCGCGTCCTAACAACCCCAACCTGGTCTGGATTAATTAATAAAGGGCGTGCATACTCGCCATTTACCCTCAATGTAGAACGCATGGTTCCTTGGCGCACACTAACAGGCCGACAACACTTCTATCTCGACCACGAGGGTTATCTCGATTGGGGTGAACATCTCCCTGTTTACAAACCACGCCCCGATCACACCATGCTCGATGAAACTGAACGCAGTATGGCAGAAGCGCAAGGCAAGATGCTCAACTATATTACCCCGCATGGCAAATGGAGCATCCACTCAACCTATTCTGATAATCATCGCATGATGACCCTTTCACGAGGTAATTATCCTGTTTGGCTAAACACCAAAGATGCCGCCGAAATGGGAATCAAAGATAACGATTGGGTCGAACTTTTCAACGATAATGGCGTTTTCGTACAGCGAGCCATTGTTTCTGCTCGTATCCCCAGTGGAACGGTTTTTGTCTATCACGCCACTGAGCGCACGATAGGTATTCCAAAATCGAAATTGCGTGGAAATAAACGAGCCGGCATGAATAACTCTATGACTCGCGCTCGCCTCAAACCTGTGCTGATGTCTGGCGGTTATGCCCAGTTCTCCTATTCCTTCAATTATTGGGGACCCACTGGTGTAAATCGAGACACATTTGTCTTTGTACGCAGGATTGATAAACCAGATTTCTAGGAGATCTTTGGATAAAAATCTTCGCGACGAACCTGAGCCAAACTTGGGTGCCGAAAGTCAGCATTTTCTCGACGTAAACATATTTTTGCTCACGCCAGGCACCCAGCTTAGGTCTCGGCACTCAAGCCTAAAACACGTACTGAGCCGAGTCGAAGTACACGAGCGTCGCGGTCAATCGTCAAATTGCTAATAGAAAAGCACGGCAAACTTCGGAAATCTATCCCCTCGATGATATTGAGAGGATACTTTCAGCAGAATAAAGGAGCCACTTATGGATGTACGAACACACATGAGTATGATTTTCCATCTTGATAAATGTATCGGTTGTCACACCTGTTCGGTAGCCTGTAAAAACTTATGGACAGACCGCAAAGGTGCCGAATATATGTGGTGGAATAACGTAGAAACCCGCCCTGGAACGGGATTTCCTACCCAATGGGAGAATCAAGAACACTTCCGTGGGGGTTGGGAGAGAAAGAAGGGCAAACTCGATCTGAAGCTACATACTCGCCTCGAGGGGATCTTTAAATTATTTTATAACCCTAGTCTCCCCGGTTTAAGAGATTATTACGAACCCTTCACCTTTGATTATCAGAATCTATTCAATTCCCCGAAAAAAGATGTTCAGCCGATTGCTGAACCTATCTCTATGATTACAGGCGACCCCATTGATATTGAAACGGGTCCAAACTGGGACGATGACCTTGGTGGGTCGAATATCTACGCTAAAAATGATGTTAATTTGGAAGACCTCCCTCAAGAAGTTCGGGAGCAAATGAACGAACTGGAGCGATTGGTTTTCAATTATCTGCCACGTATTTGTAATCACTGCCTCAACCCTGCTTGTGTAGCGGCTTGCCCCTCCGGTGCAATTTATAAACGTGATGAAGATGGTGTTGTTCTGGTAAATGAAAATGATTGTAGAGCCTGGCGCATGTGCGTTGCCGCCTGCCCCTACAAAAAAGTGTATTACAACTGGAATACGGGTAAATCCGAGAAGTGTATTCTCTGCTTCCCTCGTATGGAAACGGGACAAGCTCCCGCCTGCGCTCACTCTTGCGTTGGACGCATTCGTTATATGGGCGTGTTGCTCTATGATGCAGACCAAATTCCCACAGCCGCTAATGTTCCTGATGATGAGTTGATTGCTGCACATCGAGAAATGATCCTTGATCCCTTTGATCCCAAAGTGATTGCTGCTGCAAAAGAAAATGGCATCGGTGATGACTGGATCGAATCTGCTCAGAACTCCCCCGCGTATAAATTTGTCAAAGAATGGGAAATCGCACTCCCACTGCATCCTGAATTCCGCACAATGGTGATGATGTATTACATCCCACCCTTGTCTCCTGTGGTCAGTGTGACAGAGAAGAGTCTCTTCCGTCTTGACCTGATGCAAGAAGATTACGATTTCGAGCTATTTGATCGTCTTGATGCTGCTCGTCTCCCCATCAAATATCTGGCGAATTTATTTTCAGCAGGTGATGAAGGCACTATCCGCACTGTACTACGCAAATTGCTGGCTGTTCGTATTTATATGCGCCGCAAGACCGTTCATGGCAAAGTGGATAGCGTCTCTCGCAAAACACTCGCAGAAGCCGGTCTCACCGAAGAACAAGCCATTGATATGTACAAAATGACGACTCTGCCCACAATGGAAGAACGCTTTGTCTTCCCGAATTATCACCGTGAGATGAGCATTAAAGCCATATTAGATCCTCTAACCCATAAAGGCGAAGTTGGTCTGGGCTATATACAGCAACCGAAGAGGGGTGAGTAATGGACACCTTATTACTAATGGCAGAAGCCTTGCGCTACCCACATCCCGGGCAAGTTAATGCACTCTACACAAAAGTTTCCAAGCTGAATGGTCAGCTTGGAAACAAAATTTTTGCTGATTTTTTGGCAAAGGTCGAATCGCTTTCGCTCAGTGAACAAGAAGAGTTATTCACTCGCACCCTAGACCTTAGCCCTTTGGCAGCCCCTTATGTTGGCTACCAAATTTGGGGCGAAAGCTATAAACGCGGCGAGTTTATGGCAGCACTTAATAGCGAGTTGAAAACACACGAAATTGATTTAGAAGGTGAGTTGCCTGACCATTTGCGCCCGATCTTGCAATACCTGAGCATTTCATCCTCGCCACTACCTGAGCTAATTGAAGTCCTTGAAAAGGCGATCAAAGCGATGCACAGTTCGCTGAAAAAGACAGAAAAAGATAACCCCTATTTGCTCTTATTTGATGCAATAGGCACAGAATCCAAGTCTTTACAAGTCGACGCATCAGGCACAGCGTAAATTGAGAATTTTCGGAGAATAGATTATGGACTGGAACCAATTTCTCTTTGTTGTTTTTCCCTACATTTCACTCACCCTCTTTATCGCGGTAACGATCTATCGAGTAGTTTACCGCCCCTTCACCGTTTCAAGTTTGTCATCCCAACTACTTGAGCGCAAGCAACTCTACTGGGGCTCAATCCCCTTTCATCATGGCGTATTGTGGATACTTCTTTTTCACTTGGTAGCCCTCCTTACCCCAAAAGTCCTTTTGCTTTGGAACGCAGTTCCTCTGCGTTTATACCTGCTGGAAATTAGCGGTTTTATTCTAGGGTTATGGGCATTGGTTGGCGTAGTATTCCTCTTTTGGCGACGACTAACAGTGCCATATGTAAAAGCAGTCACAACACGAATAGATATTCTTGTTCTCCTGCTAACACTGATCTCCATGCTTACAGGTGTACTCACAGCCTCCCTTTACCGCTTCGGTTCGGTCTGGTTCACAGGCGTATTCACCCCCTATTTATGGTCGATCTTAACCTTGCAACCCTGCCCCGAGTTGGTAGCTCCACTCCCTTGGTTAATCCAATTACACGTCTTCAACAACTTTGCCCTGCTGGCGTTGCTTCCCTTTTCACGCTTGATTCACATCCTTTCCTGGCCTCTGGATTACTTGATCCGCCCATGGCAAATCGTGATCGGGATGAGAGACCGTAAAGCCACAAAGTAATACGGGATAAAGCGAAGCACACCAAAATTTAGGCTTGCACACCTTTAAATAACAGATGCTTCAGCAATAAACAAATCCCGTCAAAACAAATACGATGCGTCCCCCCAAGTGGGGACGCATTTCTCAGAAGTTCGCTAAATTAAACATCACATTGAAGTTCCTTAGCGAAGATGTAGGTCACGCTTGTAGCGCGATATCGAAAGAGGAGAATCATGTCAGAACAACGAACAGCTTATAGAGTTTTAGCCCTTAACACAATCGCATTTACTGTCTGCTTCGCAGCATGGATGCTAAATGGCGTACTCGTCACATTCCTGGTAGATAATCGCGTCTTCGATTGGAATGCCGCCCAAATGGGCATGTTAATCGGTATCCCGGTGTTGACCGGCGCACTCATGCGCTTGCCCCTGGGCGTGCTAACCGATAAATTTGGCGGACGCCCTGTTTACACTCTGTTGATGCTATTTAGTGCCATCCCCATGTTCATGCTGGGACAAGCCAATTCATATAACGAATATATGATTTACAGCTTGGGCTTCGGTATGACAGGTACATCCTTTGCAGTCGGTATTGCTTTTAGCTCAGTCTGGTTTTCAAAAGAACGCCAAGGAACTGCCTTGGGTATCTTCGGGGCAGGCAACGCCGGTGCAGCATTAACTACACTCGGTGCGCCTAGCTTACTCCGCTGGTTAACTAGCAACGGCGAAAATCTTGAAGGATGGCGCAAACTCCCTGCTTTTTATGCTGCAGCATTAGTAATCATGGCTGTGGTTTTCTATATATTTACCACTAATCGTAAAGCTGCAAATGGTCAACGCACCATCATCCAGATGCTGGCTCCACTCAAAGAGCTGCGCGTTTGGCGTTTTGGACTTTATTATTTCCTCGTCTTTGGTGGATTTGTAGCCTTGGCACAATGGCTGGTTCCCTACTACGTCAACGTTTATGCGATGACTATCGTAACCGCGGGCTTGCTGACCTCGATCTTCTCACTCCCTTCTGGCGTTATCCGTGCTTTGGGCGGTGTTTTATCCGATAAATTTGGCGGACGAGCTGTAATGTATTGGGTTTTCGGGATTATTGCGGTATGCAGCTTTCTCTTATTCTTCCCTAAAATGGAAATCGAATCTCCTGGCAGCGGTGTGATGGCAAAACGCTCAGGAACCGTCACCGCTGTTACTGATACCGAAGTTCAGGTGGACGATGTAACTTACTCCATAGTTCCCAAAGTAGAAGTTGAATACGAAGACACAGCCCTCATCTTGCTCCCTAAAATTAATACTTGGCAAGAAATCAATGTAGAAGTTGGCGATCAGGTTGCCAAGAAAGAATTATTAGCCAGTGGCATAACGCATATCTACTTCCAAGCCAATGTTTGGATCTTCACCTTTTTTGTCTTCATCATCGGTATCGCGATGGGAATTGGTAAAGCTGGTGTTTATAAATTTATCCCCGAATACTTCCCTTCAGAAGTTGGCGTGGTCGGCGGTATTGTCGGCGTGGTCGGCGGCTTGGGCGGATTTGTTTCCCCGATCATCTTTGGGAGCCTGCTGAAATCCATCGGGCTGTGGACAACTACCTGGATATTCTTCTTCTTTATCACAATGGCTTGTCTGATTTGGATGGCTCTTGTTGTACGAAAAATCTCGAAAAAAGATACTCGCTTTGAATCCTAAAAACATCCAGTCTCTGAGCGGAACCGAAACGGAATGGAGGCGCAGATGAAGAGCGGCTTTACTGGTCACCCCCGTCCTTCGACTACAGGCTCAAGTACTGTCGCCTTCCGCTCAGGAGCTGATACTTTTTTACCGCACCCCAGCCAATTAAACGAAAGCAAGCCCAAGGTTGCGCGCGAATCGCAGTTATTCTTTCAGTAAAAGAAGTTTAAATATAAATCCATCCTAAGCTTTAAAAGAAGGAGAAAATATGTCAAGTTATATTGAAAAATGGGACGTTGAAGACGAGGGTTTCTGGAATTCAACGGGAAAAAAGATTGCTAATCGCAATCTCTGGATTTCCATCCCCAGCTTATTAGTTTCTTTTGCCGTTTGGCTCTGCTGGAGTGTTGTGACCGTCCAGATGAAAAATATGGGATTCCCCTTTGACACAGTGCAATTATTCACCTTATCAGCAATTGCTGGCTTGTCGGGGGCCACACTTCGTATTCCAAACTCCTTCTTGATTGCGATTGCAGGCGGCAGAAATGTGGTTGCGCTAACAACCGCTTTACTCATTGCTCCAGCGTTAGGATTGGGATTTGCGTTACAAGACATTAACACCCCCTTTACGACCTTTGCTGTTTTGGCTGCCCTCTCTGGCTTGGGCGGTGGAAATTTCTCTTCGTCGATGTCTAATATCAATTTCTTCTTCCCGAAACGGATGCAAGGGATGTCTCTGGGCTTGAATGCCGGGCTTGGCAATATCGGCGTGAGCGTAATGCAAGTTTTGATTCCCTTTGTTGTAACTTTCGGACTCTTCGGCGCATTGGGCGGTGAAGGATTATCTGTAAATGGCGGGATGTCTTATATCCAAAACGCTGGTTTTGTGTGGGTGCCCATTTTGCTCGTACTTGCTTTAGCTGCCTGGTTTGGGATGAATAATCTCTCAACCGCTACGCCAAATCTTGGTTCAACTTCATCAGCGTTGCTGAAAATTTTAGGTCTGATCGGGGTTGGGGGCGCAGGTGCTACGATTGGGCTTTATCTTTTGCTCGGGCTAGAACTCAATATGTGGCTTGTTTTACCCATAACAATTGTTGCCACTGTCTTTATGATGAAGGCTCTTCCGGGTGAAATTAAATCCAATCTTGAAGTTCAGTTTGCGATTTTCAAAAATAAGCATAATTGGATTATGACTTATCTCTACACAATGACCTTCGGCTCTTTCATCGGGTACTCTGCCGCCTTCCCCTTGCTTATTCGTGTTGTTTTCGGGGAACTCCCTGATGGCAGCATCAACCCCAATGCCCCCAATCCCTTTGCCTATGCCTGGCTTGGACCGCTAGTTGGCTCTCTCGCTCGCCCGATTGGTGGCTGGATTTCTGACAAAGTCGGTGGCGCAAAAATCACCCAATGGGATACGGTTGTGATGATTTTATCGGCGTTGGGCGTTGCTTATTATGTCAAGCAAGCCAGTGCATCCAGCCAACCTGAGCAGTTTTTCATCCCCTTCCTGATTCTTTTCCTGATCCTCTTCATCACCACTGGCATCGGCAATGGCTCTACCTTCAGAATGGTCCCCATCATCTTCAAACCCTCAGAAGCAGGTCCCGTTTTGGGTTGGACAGCAGCAGTTGCCGCTTATGGTGCGTTCATCATCCCCAGAGTTTTTGGTCAACAAGTAAATGCAGGAACACCTGAATACGCCCTCTATGGATTTGCAATTTACTACTTCACCTGCTTAATTCTCAACTGGTATTACTATGCCCGAAAAGGTGCAGAAATCGAGTGCTAAATGGATATTCTTGAAGAAATTCTAGCTGAATCAGCATCTCGGCATAAATCTTTATGTCCTCGACAAGTGCTGGGTTCGCGTGTGGGTTTGGCTGGCGCGGCTGCCCTCAACATGGATGTACCCCGAAGCGATAAACGGCTACTTGTGATCGTTGAAACAGATGGCTGCTTTGTCTCTGGTGTTGAAACTGTTACGGGATGTGGTGTTAATCATAGAACACTCCGCGTAGAAGATTACGGCAAAATAGCCGCTACTTTTATCAACGTAAAAACTGGAGAAGCTGTGCGTGTAGCACCTCGCCTGGATGTGCGCCAACGTGCCCGAGATTATGCCCCTGACGAAAAACGTCGCTATTACGCAATGCTGAAGGGCTACCAAGAGATGCCAACTGAAGAACTACTCTCCATTGAAGAAGTGGTGCTAACAACACCTGTTGAAACGATTGTCAGTCGTGCAGGTGTGCGTGTCAATTGTGATGACTGCGGCGAAGAGATTATTAATGAGCGGGAAGTTGTTCAGGGAAATCGTGTTTTATGCCGAGCTTGTGCAAGCCCAACTTATTACCAAGCTGTATCGTCTAGCGATCTTCTTGCAGAGTTGCTACTCGCTGATGGTACAGAAAAACAAGAAATAACTACTCAGGGCATTTGAAAAAGCAAAAAATAGTATACAGTGTAGTTACTCTAAAAAAGGAATAATATATGAATAAAAAATTTCAAGTGAAAATTCCTAATATTGATGATTGGAGAGATATGATTAAATGCCAGGCTGGCTGCCCCGTGAATACAGATTCACGCGGTTATGTTACGGCCATGGCACGTGGAGAAATAGGATTAGGCTTTGAGATTTCCCACGATCCAAATCCCCTCTCGACAATATGTGGTCGCATTTGTGGTGCACCTTGTGAAGTTGCCTGTCGTCGTAGCGATATTGTTGGGCCTGATGCAAAACCTGTTGCTATCCGCCCCATTAAACGCGTCCTAACCGAACGATTTGGGCCAGAAGCTGGAAAAATTGTGCCCGATCGAGCTGGGTCAGAGAAATTGATTCCCTTAGCGGATATTCTCCCAGATACCGGTCTCTCAACTTTCTCTGCCAATCTTCATAGAGTTGGCAAGAAAGCCACGGTACCGGGGACGGGGACATCTTTTCCCTACTCAACGGTACGCTGGTCGCGAAAAGAGTTGATGCGTTTAGCTTCACAACCTGGGCGCAAAAAAGGCAATGTTGCGATCATTGGTGCGGGGCCTGCCAGCTTAACGGTTGCTCATGATCTGACCTTGTTGCGATATAAAGTCACGATATACGAAGCCGGTCCCAAAACTGGTGGTATGTTGCGCTACGGTGTGCCTGTTTATCGTATCGATCAAGAAGCGATGGATTTGGAAATTCAGGAGATTCTTGACCTTGGCGTTGAAATTCATTTTGATACGCCTATTGGCGAAAAAATCACTCTCGATGATTTACGCCGTGACTACGATGCGGTCTTTTTGGGCATTGGCTTGATGAAAGGTCGTTCTCTAGATATTGAAGGCTCCGACCTTGATGGCGTCATCATCGCAGTAGATATGTTGCTCAATTACAACCTTGGATACAAAGTCGATCTTGGCAAGCGAGTACTGGTCATTGGCGGTGGCGATGTAGCAATGGATGCCGCTCGTACAGCTTTGCGTTTAGGGCAACTGACCGATGAGCAACAAGCTGCTTTGGATGATACCGAAGCACGTGCTGAAGAAGAATCTGAAACCGTTAGCACCGCGTTGGACGTAGCTCGCGTAGCACTTCGTTTGGGCGTTGCAGATGTCAAAATGATTTCGCTAGAAGATTGGGATGAATTACCCGCATCCGATTTTGAAGTTGAAGAAGCGTTAGAGGAGGGAATTCAACTCTCCCCACGTGTGGGCCCGAAACGGATTATCGGAGAAGATGGAAAAGTCAGCGGTCTGGAAGTGATTGATGTCGAATCTGTTTTTGACGAAGACGGACGTTTCAGTCCCAAGTTTAAGACGGATTCTGAACGTATTTGGGATTGCGATACCGTTATCCTGGCTATTGGTCAGCAGGCTGATCTTGACGTGCTCGGTGGTGCAGATGATGTGAAACTTTCATCGCGCGGTTTAGTGGAGATCAATTACGAAACAGGTCAAACTACTGCCCCAGATGTCTTCGCAGGTGGCGATGTGGCATACGGCCCCAAGCTGATTATTGATGCTGTGCGGCATGGACATTTGGCAGCTCTTGGTATTGAAGAATATCTTCAAGCCAAGAAACTCGATATGGAAGTCAAAACCGAGTGGACAGTACTTGCAAACCACGTCATGTTTGAGAATTGGGTAAAGCTGAAAAATCACAAATCCCCCAACCTTCCAGTAGGCCGACGTACGGGCATCTCTGTGGTCGAATTAGGGTACACAGAAGAAGAAGCCGCAGAGCAAGGGAGTCGTTGTCTTGAATGTAGTGTCAACACCATTTTTGATGGTAGCTTGTGCATCCTATGCAACGGCTGCGTGGATGTTTGTCCCTGGGATTGTCTGAAGATCGTCAGCCTCGACAAGATCGCTGGTGATGAGACTCTTCACAGAGTTATTGAAGAGCATACTGGCGTCCCGCTGAACGAGATTACTGAAAACCACAATATTACAAGCCAAATGGCAGCAATGCTTAAAGATGACGAATCTTGCACCCGTTGTGCGCTATGTGCCGACCGCTGCCCCACCGACGCGATCACAATGGAAGCATTTCGTTTTGAAGAAGTTTTATCTTTTGTAGACAAGAAATAACGGAGCAACTATGAAAAAACTTAAAGAATTTATTCTCAACTCCCGCCCGTGGAAGTCCTTCTTCCGCCATGGCTGGCCAGATAACCCACTGGATCGCTCCCTGATCATGACCACGAATATCTTCTTCCACCTGCACCCTGTGCGCGTGAATAAGAAGAGTATCAAAGCCAGCTACTCCATGGGATTAGGGATTATCACAACTGTGATGTACATCCTGCTTTCCCTAACTGGCATCATGCTGATGTTCTACTATGTGCCTTCTGTAGAAACAGCTTACTTCGACATCGTCACACTCCAAACAAAAGTGCCTTTTGGGCAATTATTGCGCAATATGCACCGCTGGGGTGCACATATGATGGTGCTTACTGCAATTTTGCATATGGCACGTGTCTTTTATACCGGGGCCTACAAACCCCCACGCGAGTTCAACTGGGTGATCGGTGTGATCCTGCTCATCATGACCTTTGTCGGCAGTTTCACTGGCTATCTACTCCCCTGGGACCAACTCGCTTTCTGGGCAATCACAGTCGGCACTAGTGTCGCGGCCTATGAACCATTGATGGGCAAGACCATCCAAAAGTTGCTCCTCGGTGGGCCTGAAGTAGGGCAAGCTGCACTCACCCGCTTCTATGCCCTGCATATTATGGTCGTTCCGGCTGTCTTATTCCTGCTGATCGCGCTTCATATCTGGCGCGTACGCAAAGATGGCGGTCTGGCTGCCAATGAAGTTAAAGACGAAGTGGAGGCTGAAGATGGCAAATAAAGAGCAAAGCTTCACCAAACCCTCAGGAAAGACCTATAGCTTGGTTGAGATCGTCAAAGCACCAACCACGATGGTCGACAAAGGCCCTGATAATACGATCTTTGCCTTTCCGATCGTGGCAATCCTCGAACTGATTATTGCCCTGGGCTCTACACTCTTTTTGGTGCTCTTCTCACTACTGAAAGATGCGCCACTGGAAGAATTGGCAAATCCCCTGATCACAACTGATCCCGCCAAAGCCCCCTGGTATTTCATGGGCTTGCAGGAAATGCTTGAGCATATGCACCCAACACTCGCAGGCATCATTTTGCCCGTCCTTGCTGTGGGCTTCCTGATCTCCATCCCTTATATTGACTACAGTCGTGAGGGAGCAGGGGTCTGGTTCACATCAAAGCGTGGCAAACGTATCGTCGGCTGGACAGCATTGTATACAACCATCGTGATGTCTGGCTTTGTTCTCTTGGATAACGCCTTCCCGCCTCGTGAATTATTCCGTGATGTATTGCCTAATCTCGTCACGCAATCCATTCTTCCCGGCGGTGTGATGGCTCTTCTGGTGATCTTGCCCGCTATTGTTTTGTGGAAGTCTAAAGAAGGCTCAAACCCGCGAGAGATTATGCTCGTTCTGTTCACCGTTCTCTTCTTCACTGCTGTTGTTCTGACTCTAACCGGATTCTTGTTCCGCGGTCCCGGATTTGAACTCTTCCTGCCCTGGGCAATGCCCGGTGGATACAACCCCTTTGATGGTCTCTAAACCAGAGAAAGAGGAGAATGCAAATGACTGAAAAAAACGAAAAGAAAAACAAAATCGACCGCAGGCAGTTTCTGGGGTTGGCTTGGCTCGCCTCAGTTGTCGCCTTTACAGGCGAAGCTTTGGGCACCTTATTTAAATTCATTCAGCCTGTTAGTGATGGTGGATTCGGCGGGATGGTCAACGCTGGCACATTAGAAGAGTTCCCCCCAGGTAGCATCACGCTTATCAAAGAGGGACGCTTCTTCCTTTCCCGTCTTGATGATGGGAGTTTCATCGCCCTTTGGCAGCGCTGTACCCACTTGGGATGCAGTGTCCCTTGGGAAGAAGAGGAAGACCAATACCATTGCCCTTGTCATGGTTCTTTGTTTGACAAATTAGGCGAGGTCACTGGTGGACCTGCGCCCCGCCCGATGGATTATTTCCCTGTCATCATTGAAGCTGGCGAAGTCTTTGTTAACACCGAGGAAGCATTTGAGCGCAAAGCCTTCGATCCTTCCCAGACCACCCACGCTTAAGGAGAGATCATGCTGAAAAACGAAAACTACAATAAACAGCTTCTCATTGGCTTGATTATCACTCTCGTGCTCCTCGCTAGCTTCTCATTCCAGATGGTTGGCGAGGATGCTCGCATAGTTGATGTTACAGAGCTTCATAAGGAAGAAAGCCTGCATCATGGCCAAGTCTTATATGCTGAGAATTGTGTATCTTGTCATGGTTTGCAAGGTGAAGGGGGCGTTGGACCTGCTCTCAACGATAAAGTTCTTCTTGAAGAAGCCAGTGATGGTGTACTCTTCGCAACTATCCAAACCGGTCGCCCGAACACCACCATGCCTGCATGGGGACAAGCCTACGGCGGTGCATTAACTGACGAAAATATTCATGCTATCGTTGATTTTGTCCGTGCTTACGAACCAAATGCTCCCATAAGGGAAGCAAGCCAAACATCCACGGATGAACCGGGCTTATATGGTGCCGAGCTAGCGGCTCAGGCGTTCCAAAAGGGTGGGTGCGGAGCCTGTCATATCATCCCAGGTGTTGCTGGTGCTGTTGGCACGCTTGGCCCTGATCTTTCTGAAATAGGAACTATAGCTGATGCTCGTCTCCAAGATGGAATATACACAGGAAATGCAACGACCGGAACAGAGTATTTAGACGAAGCACTTGTGAATCCGAATACTTTTGTTGTCCCAGATTGCCCTGAAGGTCCGTGCCAAGAAGGTTTGATGCCCTCCTTTTCTGGTGTGTTCAGCGATGAGGAAACTGAAGCAGTTATAGATTATCTAGCAGCACTACCCGATGGTGCTCTTGCTGATCCTGCAGAAACAGAAGATGGCAGCGTAGCGATAAGTGCAGGCCCAGAGCTCACCGACGAAGAGTTTTCTTGGGCAAAACAAACCTTCTTTGACCGTTGCGCCGGTTGTCATGGCACTTTACGCAAAGGAGCAACAGGCCCTGCGCTAACCCCCGATATAACTCAATCAATGGGAACTGTGGCACTCTCTTCAATCATCTTCAATGGGACACCACGCGGTATGCCAGATTGGGGCAAGCAAGGTGTACTAACAGAAGAAGAAACAGAGACCATGGCGAAATATTTGCAAAATGAGCCACCGATTCCGCCAGAGATGTCTCTGGAACAAATGCAAGCATCTTGGCAAGTATTTGTTGAGCCAGAAGATCGCCCAGCATCTCCTCAAACTACACGCGATTGGGAAAACTACTTCGTTGTCACATTGCGAGACGCAGGGCAAGTAGCCGTCATTGACGGTGATACTTATGAAGTTGTAAACACAGTAGATACTGGCTACGCAGTTCATATCACACGCATGTCTGCTACCGGGCGTTACGCCTACGTTATCGGTCGTGATGGCAAACTAGCCTTGGTTGACCTGTGGATGGAAGTCCCAGATAAAGTTGCCGAAGTAAAACTCTGCTACGATGCCCGTTCAGTAGAAGTGAGCAAATATCATGGCGAAGAAGGCGATTTCACGGACAAATATGCCATCGTGGGTTGTTATTGGCCTCCACACTTCGCTATTTTGGATGGACAAACGCTTGAGCCTACAAAAATTGTTAGTACGCGAAGCTACACCTACGATACCGAAGAGTATCATCCCGAACCGCGCGTGGCGAGTATCTTGGCATCCCACTATAAGCCTGAGTGGGTTGTCAACATCAAAGAAACGGGGCAAGCTTGGCTGGTAAACTATGTTGACCCCATCAACCCGACTATCAAAATGATTGAAGCCGAGCGATTCCTGCACGACGGCGGCTTGGATACATCCAAGCGTTATTTCTTGGTAGCAGCAAATCAGGCAAACCGAGTGGCAGTGATCGATCTGCAAGAAGGGGAGCTAACCGCTCTGGTAGATACACCTGCTATTCCTCATCCTGGACGTGGCGCAAACTGGATTGACTCTGAATACGGTCCTGTCTGGAGCACATCTCACCTAGGTGATCCTGTAATCAGCTCCATCGGCACCGACCCGGAAGAGAACCCAGACTCTGCTTGGAAAGTTGTTCGAGAAACACCTCTCCCAAGCGGAGGCAGCTTGTTCATCAAGACACATCCAAACAGCGAATGGATTTGGGTGGATATGGCTTTGAATTCTGAGCCTGCCTTGTCTCGCACCGTCTGTGTGATCGCGAAATCTAACCCAGATGAAGTGTATAAATGCTGGGAAATTGCAACCTACGGACGCGCTGTCCACATGGAATACAATAAACAAGGAACCGAAGTTTGGATCAGTGTTTGGGGTAGTGCAGATAAGCCTGGTGAAACCGGCGAGATTGTCGTCTACGACGATGCCACGCTCGAAGAGCTGGCGCGCATCCCTGATTTGATTACACCGACAGGCAAATTCAATGTCTATAACACGGTGAATGACGAGTACTAAAGAGCCTGGATAAAAACCCGATGTCGTACGACATCGGGTTTTTATGTTTAGGTACTTTTATACAGGGTATTTGTGATTACGCCTTCCCCCTTGCCATCTCTCTAAGAGAGCGAACCGTTTTCTCTCTAGCGGTAGAAACCGTGTATACGGGTATAAAATCCGACCTTCTCGGTTGGTACCGTAGGCTCAATAGAACCGCTACTATTGGCATCGTCTTCTAAAATTCTAAGAAGATTAAGGCGAATATGAAGATGAAGTGTGCGATCTTGATCAATCGCCACTTTCTCAACTAACCTATCTACAATCTTTTTCTTCATCAAAAAGACTTCACGCAGTTCCTCAGAGTTTCGAGGAGCTGTATTGTTTATTGCACTAATACCGGTTTGAATATTTTGGAGATATTCTATAACCTTGGCTTCTTATTCATCTAGTAATTCTATGCTGATAGCGTGCCCTATCGCTGATAGTTCGCGTTTTAGCTCAATCTCAAGCTTAGAATTTGAGCTTAACTTCTGTTCCATACCTGTCGATGTGATATGTGACTTTCAAGCCTGAGTAATGATCTATGATGCGTCTTTATAATCACGCCCAAACTTGGAACGAAATACACGTGGCTATTGTCCACGGTATGGATGTTGTCGGATCAATAAGCCATCTAGTCGACAGAAAACTATACGAGAAATTCAATCGTGTTTATATGGCAAAAAAATTATATGCAATCGTCAACCCAACATAATATTTTGAAAAAGACTTTTTTGTTCTTCATTGAGAAAGAAAAAGGTGTCTATTGTGTTCATCCCTAGCCTTGTGGCTACTTTTCTGACTCCGAACGCGCCTGCACCTGAAGCAGAGCGAAGTGGTGTGGATTTTGAGAAATCGTCTGATAAACGAAGGGGAGAAAGCTCAGAGGAAATTCGTGCTAGGGTGGAGGTAGCACGTTCACGTCAACGCGAGCGATTCACTGGTCTCAATAACGGAGTGATGACCAATGCTGATATGCGCTGTAGCAGAAGTGCGTCAATTTTATAAGTTAGATGATACAGGGCAGACTCTCGTCAAGGCTGCAATGACTCAGCTTCAACTTTCTGCACGAGCCTATCGCCCCATCCTAATATTGGCGCGTACGATTGCTGATTTGGCTGTGGAGAAGAGCACTTGTGATCCGCCGCACTCTCTAAAACGAAAGTCTTATTAAGGTAGCGTCATGCTCTCTATGAGATAGAGAGTTGGGCGGCTTTTCATTTTTATAAGGACAAGCTCAGTTGCACAACCGCTAACAACTGTTCTTGGTGGGACTTTTTCCAGTAATTCGGCTGGGCTGACAAAGAAGTGAAATCTTCCGTTGATGACAAGATTATTTGCTGTGAAGATCCTTGTTCTTCCTTCCTGGATTTCAGTTTGTTTGACCATTTCTGCAAAAAATGGATCAACACTTCTTTGTGTGCCATTTTTTGCGAAATCATCAATATAGAGCGAGGATAATTCGTTGCCAAGCCTTTCTTGCGAGGAAACTAGATTGATAGAAAAGTTCGGGTCAACGCGTAGAGCATAGGGGACTTGATCTGCAGGGCAGGAGGGCTGCTCAATTTCTGGGGGTGTGGATAGACGGAGAAGGATTGGGGCAGGAACCAGTGTCATCAACGCGAGCAAGCCAGAAAGGAGAGCGACTCCGGTTTTCTTATCTAAAATCCACGCTTTTTTCTCTTCTGCTATGGAGGGTAAGGCTATCGCTATGAATGCAAAAAACAAAGGCATCGTGCTGGCGTAGAAACGCTTTCCACCATCAATGGGAGGTAAAAAGGGTATCGAGAGAAAAATTCCAATAAAGCTCGCTAATAGAAGAGATGTGATTGGCTTTTTGATATTTTTTATAGCACGTTTGAGTGCAAAGAGGAGCAAAATCAGGTTTATGCCCCAGAGGGCATTGTCTATCCATTTGTTTGAATCATAAAAGCTGAAGATGCCGCTGTCTCCGGGCAAGAAGAAATCTCTGTAGGCTTTTGCTGTACCAATAAGCAGACTCAGTGGGTGCGCCTTAAAGAACTCGATGGCGGCATCCATAATAATTTCTGGGTCTCGCGTGCCCATATCTCTGATCGCACGATTCCACCCTGTTCCCCCGTGAATTTGTCCATAAATCGTGTAGGCAAAATTGCCAAAATTATGATTGCCCGGCTCTACAGTTAAGCGGGCGTATAAGGTATTAACACTAAAATAAGAAACTATGGTTACTAATAAAACGAGACCAAAACTGCGCCAGGAAAAACGCTTTTCCCCTCGAAATACCCAGCCAACCCAAAGAGCCAGCATCGGGAAAACGAAGAAGGCTCCAGCTCTTGCACTAATAGCAAGCATTAAAACAAAAATGGCAAAGAGTAACTTAGGAAGATTTTTCTTTTCAGCGGATTGCCAAATTAGGATTAATCCCAAGTTTCCCAAGATCAACCCGAGAATTTCTGTGTGAAGAAATCCGATTTGAGATTGTGCGTATAAGAATGAAAGAGTGATATATAACGCAGCAGGTAAACTACCAAAAACAGAACGTATCTTTTGAGCAGAAAGATAGCTGGTGAAACCTAATAACCCAACAAGGATAGCTATACTGGCTTGTAGGTTTTTCCCTGTAAGTATTAGTAAAGATGCTAGAAAGCCAGGGAACAGAGGGCGTCCTGCTGCCTGTACACTATATTCGGGGAGTAAGCGCCCATCAAGGAACAGGCGTGCACCATTATAATAATAATAGGCATCTTTATAGGGGAGTAAGCCACCAATGATTTTGTTATCGGAGTAGCCAGATGTCCACATATAGGAGAGGGCTAAGGCAAATAAGATAGCAGTAAGAGAAAGCCCCAGAACCCATCCCAGATAACCTTTTATGCGAAAGACCAGAGCATAAAGCACAAAAACAAGCAGAAAAAGTGCAGGAGAATATGTGGCAAAGAATTCTGTAAAAGAGTAGGGAATTGACAAGAAGAGAATAAATAAAAAGAGAGCCAGCCCAATCAGCAGACTCAAAAAAAAGTTTCTGTTTGAATTAGTATCACTTTTCATAATGTGCCCCTAAATAATTAAGGTGTATTGATTGGGTCGAGTGTGTTGGTTGGGTTGGGAGTATTTGTTGGCCACGGTGTATAGGTTGCGCTGAGCGTGGGTTCCAAAGTCGATGTGGGCGGTTCTGCTAACGTTGGCGTAGAGGGTATCTCTGTTGCCGCAACAGTTGGCACCGGTATAGTTGGTGTCGAAGTAGAAGGAGGCTGCACAATATACCAAATAAACCCGATCAAAGTGGCAATTGTGATCAATGCAGCTGTTACGCCGCCGATAATCCACCAGAGGGGAATATCTTTTTTAAGTTTATTTCCCTTTTCGGGAACGGAAAGCAAAATGACTGTGGTGTTGTCGTGCCCGCCCCGTTGATTTGCGGTATCAACCAGATTTTTTACGGCGAGATCAAGGCTTTTTGATGAGCGTACGATCTCTAAAATCTCATCGTTCCAAACCAGATCTGTTAGGCCATCACTGCATAAGAGCAGGGTATCTCCGGATTCTAATTTTAGTCCTTGATTTCTTCGCTCTGCTTTTGTTTCTTCACCTTTATCAGCGTGTAAACGGAGTCTAAAATCAACTTCGGGGGGATTTTTACCGCCAACATATTGGCGGATCACATGTGCATTTGGGTGCTCGCGGGCTTGTTCTGGAGTCAAAATCCCTTTGTCTAGGGCTTCTTGGATCCAGGTATGATCGGTTGTCAATTGCTGTATCACCGCTCCGCGCATCAGGTATAAACGTGAATCTCCGACTGAACCAGCATATAAACGATCGTCAATCACCCAAACACAGACACAAGTTGCCCCCATCCCCTGTTTTTTATCGTCTTCTTCAGAAAGTAAGCGAACTGCCTCGTTTGCCCCTGCGACTGCTTGGCTGATCGTATCTAAAGGATTCTCTGCGTTACTCTCAGCAACTGCCTGGCTTACATAATCCACGACCATTTCTGCGGCAACTTCACCTGCGAGATGACCGCCAATACCATCTGCTACTATCGCAAAAAGGAGCGGTGTAGGGTTATCCTCTCCTAAAATATATGAAGAGATCGCGTAACGATCTTCGTTATTTTTTCCTTTTTTCATCCCTTTATGACTCAGGGCAGCTACAAAAAGGTGTGCTCGCTCAACAGGAATCATAATGGCAACACCTCGATATTAGTCTTGTTCTTCTTCGGAGGTTTTGCTACAGAAAACTGATAGCGCAAAAGACCGATATGGATGATGTCGCCATGCGCCAAAATTCTCTCACCTTCAACTTTTTCAAAATTGACCCATGTTCCTGCTACAGAATCGTGATCGGAGATAAGAATATCTCCATCTTCATTTTGATCGAGCGTAGCATGGCGTGGGGAGATGGATGGATCGTCGAGAACGAACGCGACCTTAACTGGGTCAGTGCCCAAAGTAATTTTCTGGTTCGTCAAAGGGATCTCTTCCCCTGTGGCCGATTTACCATTTCCGTTTAAACGCGTTAGATAGGCTGAAGCTTTTCCCCTTTTTGGCCCTTGTGTTCGCCCAGGAAGAGGAAGAATGCGGCGTTTTTTACGCTGAGCTGTCTTCATTGCGGGAATAGGCTGCGATACAGGGTCATGAGAAGCAGCTTTCACTTCTCTTCTCGTTGTAAATCTTTTCAGGCCGCGTCTTCCGCCGATCAAGAGAATCCCTGCTAATATAAGCCCGGTGATGGCAACCACGCCTATGGTCAGCGCGGCGCTATTTCGCCCGAAGAAGGCGAGTATTCCTGTTGGGGGTTGGACAAGCGTTAGTGTTAAAGGAACACCCACGCTCATCTTTGACAAACCGAGAGAATCCTCTACTTCGACTTGTAAAGAGTGTTCACCGCTAACGAGGTATTCGCTAAGGTCCCAGGTAAATTTTTCAAAAGGCGGCGAGGTGATTTCTGTGACTTTTTCATCATCTACGAAGAGCGCAACGCGTTTAATATCACGTGGATGTCCATCTGGAAATTCTATAAGGATTTCAATGATTTCTTCGTTGGGTAGCAATAGCTCTGTATTGTAGGGATCATCATCAGGGGCTTGGCGAACAATTTGCGAGGGTGGCGAGAGCAGCATTGGGTTTGGCGGCTGAATATCCAGCGTAAAACTATAGGGAGCAGAGGTTAGATCTAGCCCACTAAAGTTTACGCGCGCCGCCAAATTATGAGAGCCGCCCGATGCCAATTGAGATTGATATTGGAAAGTATAGAGATGTCGTAAATGGGAGAAATAAGTTTCTGGCTCAGGTAAAGTTTCAATACCCGAATAAGCGAAATAGTCTCCGCCAGTGAGAAGGGCTAAAGACTTGAGTGAGTTTGCGCTAAAGTGGACAAAATAAGAATCTGCATCAATAAGCCAAATATTGACGCGCACACCCAGTAGAGAGGCACGTTCGGTGAGATTTTCCAGCTCGGTCACGGTGGCTTGGTCTGGCAGATGTGGGGTTAGAAAAAGGATGCTGCGTTTCATCCCTACTTGAGCACTTTCTTGCCCTTCGAGAAGATCTAAGGCAAAGGATAATGATTGCAAGCTGGGCACAGCGGCACGTGCATCGGGTTGGTAGGAGACGAGACTGTTGCGCCATTCACTTGCTGTTGCGTTGATGAGGATGGGACCTGTTGTGGAAACAAGACTCATCTCGTCCTGGGGTTCGAGAGGGCGGGATTCTGCCCAAACGCGGAGGCTTTCTACAGCGCGTTCGTAACGAGAGATGCCCAGGGTATCGCGCGTGTCCATTGCGGGACCGGGGTTAACGGCAACAACGATCTGGGCGCCGATATTTTTTTCAACTAATTCTGTGACGGGGATGGGATTGCCGTCTTCCAGCGCAGTGAGGCTAGCTGCTTCCATAGCGGTAGCAAATTTGCCATCAGGGGTGTAGACATCCAGGAAGGCGGTAATGGTGGGGAAGGCGTTTGCATCCACTTTGATAATCTCTGCTCGCGCAGTTTCTTGTGCTCGTACATGAAATCCACCCCCTAAGAGCATGGTGGTTAGTAAGATTGCAAAAATAACTTTACGCATACTCTACAATTGTATCGTCTTTTGGGATTTCGGGGGTTTGTTCCGTGATTTGAAGATAGAAGAGAGTCCAGACGGCTTGGATATAAGTAGTGAGGATGCCTTGTGCTACGAGGGAAATGGGTAGATAGGCAATGATGCACAAACCCATGAAAATAAGCGGTTGCATGGATTGGGCGCCATCTAAAACGAAAGCGATCATGCCGGGAACGACGACTATGAGCATGGGCAATGCAATAGCTACGCCGACAACCGAAGCAATGATGAAAAGAATAACGGCGATGAGGAGGAGATGCCCGAGATTGCTTTTGAAAACTTCCCAGCCACGCATAAGGGATTCTGAAATACCGCGCTCTTCAATGATCATTGCGTTTTGGGCTTGCTGGATGACCATGCCAAGGAGAAGGGCAAAAATGAATAGGCAACAGAATACGACGCAGATAGCAGCGATAAACCCAGCTAGAAATTCTTCTGCGTTTGCTGCACTGTCTGCACTTATGGCTGTAAAAACACCTGCCCCGACAAGCCCCACGATGACGATAATAAATGGAAGGCTGACGAGGAAATTCATCCCGAAGAATTTCCAAAAACGGGATGTACCCTCTTTGAAGAGTTCTCCAAAGGTGAGTTTTTCTGCGCCAGCTTCAGCTTTGTACGTTCCGCTGATGAGGCCAATTTGGCCGATTGTGCTAAAGAAAATTGTAAGGACAATAACCAGGAGCATGAAAATGACAAGACCAATAATAACAGCGGGTTGCTCTAAAAAGGCGAGGGCTTTCTCGCCAAAAGCGATAAGCTCCGGGGGCATTTCGTTCATGTCTTGTGATGTATTTGCGTTGCTGCTTCCTCCGTTATTGCCACCTGAACCGCAACTGGCGAGGATGCCAAAGATCCACAATACTTTATATTTCCAGGTGATTTTCCACGCTTGAGTGAGGGCGTATCCGTAGTCCATAGTTGCTCCTATTATGAGCAATATCATACACGAGGCAACTGATTTCGTCTACTTTGGTAAATGAAAAGAGATGTCGCATATCTTTGAAAGTGCGCGACATCTCTTGGTTTTGGTTCTTCGATATTTATGCGTATTCAATAACTTCTTCGTCGTTTTCTGGTTCGGCGGTGATGTCGAGATAAGTGAGAGCAAAGGCGGCGTTTATGTAAGTCATTGCTATGGCTTGCGCAAAAGCAGAGAGAGGCGTGAAAATCATTGATATTAGACCAGAGCGACGGAATATTTCAGCAAAGTCAGCAGGGTCATTCATATAATTTGGCGTTGTGAAAGCTGATGTATACGAAAACTGTACAATTTGCATGGGAACTATCACGATCATGCTAATGGCAATGAGGATGATGTATAAAATAATTCCCATAAGAACAAGGGGCCAAAACTTTTTCTTAAGTAATTTCCAAGCATGTTGAATAGATTCAAAAATACCCATGTCTTCTGCTACTATTGCCACCGAGCTAAGCGTTTGCAAAAGATACCAAATAGCTACAAGAGGAATCATGAGCAACATAAAAGGAATCATACATAAAAAGCCAATGCCCATTGTGAATATGCCTATGAGAGCAAATAAAAACCAAGGCACCATAAAGACTACGAACATAGCAAAACCTGCAAGAAGTGTTAGCCCAACAATCCGCCAAATATAGGGTTTGCTACTTTGCCATAAATCACTAAAAGAGATTTCTTCTGAACTTTCTTGTGCTAAGAGCGTACCCTTTATAACAGCAGCATCGCTTAGGGCTGAGATAACGATTATCAGGGCAATGAAAACGAAGTATGCCACTACCGCAACGATAATAAGCACTAAATTTGGCTCAGGCATTGACGCAGGAGAATCTGCAAAAGTTTCAAGGTTGGCAATGAAATTAGGGGCAAAATACATATAGGCACCCCCGTATATAATTCCAAACAAGGCTGGTAGTATAGCGACTAAGATGCCAAAATAAAAAATGACCTTATGTTTCCAGACCGTTTTCCATGCTGATGAAAGGATATTTCCGTAGTTCATAATTCCTCCGCTAAGGGTGATTTGATTTGAGTATGATACACGAGACAATTGATTTCGTCTACTTTCTTTGGAACCTGCCATATTCTAAAAAGTGGATCGTTTCCTCAGCGACTTTTTTGCTCAGCATGATAAGCGGATGACTGACAGGTAGAACGATAAAATCTGCCATACCTTCTAGTTTTGCGTTTTCGACTGAGAGCCGACCATCATTTTCGCCTGCGATCCTTCTCGAGAGAAGCGGATTGATCGTCCGATTTCCGGCAATGATTCCAACTTCAAATGGAGCAGGACCAAGCGAGCGTGGCAGAGCCTTTTCAGAAGTCCCCAGTTCTTTTCCGGCGGGACCGTTGAATGCGCTGACAAATACATTTCTTTGCACAATATTAGCGATCTCACTGCCACCGTTGGGAGGCGCCAACATCACAATACGACCGAAATTGATCGGGGCTTGCAATGCCGCCAGTTGACGGACGATAATTCCGCCGAGGGAATGGGTGACGAAATGAACAGGTTCGTTGCTTTCGATGCACTCTTCAATTGCCGGAAGGATGAAACCGATTGCGAGCTTCTTAACTGAGTATTTACGCGATGGATAGGAAACATTACAGGAGGAGTAGCCAGCCCTTTGAAGCCGATTTGATAAATAGGTCATTGAGTGGGATGCTCTGCCGAGACCGTGCAGGAGGATGACTTTTTGGGTGTTGAGATTCATGTGTGAATTCTATCAAACCCGTTGTGACCAAGGCAGGTGGATTACTGTGTAGCATGGTTTGATTTTCATGTATAGATTCTGTATAGTAATTAAGACGCTCCTTGGATAAGAAATATCTGTCTGGTGGTTGGATATGGCTAATAAAAAAAGAAACCCTTGGATGACTTGTTTCATCGTGTTAGCGGTTTTCATATGCCTAACGGTCTGCTGTGTGACGGTCATTGGTGCGGGTGGATATTATGCTTTCAATGCCGGGATGCTCAACCAGCGCGAAGTCTTGAACGCAGTCGGTATGGGCACGGGGGAGATCTCGATCGTCAATATCGCCGATGAAGCGCTTGATACCAAACTTCTTCGGATGGACACAGAATCCGGCAGCCCGGAAACGATCAACAACGAAAGTATTGCGCCCCTCGATATCAGCGGATATGGTGGCATCCAACCCGGAATTTATGAATTGCACATCACAACAGCATCAGGTATCCCGGCTGGAGGTGTTTGCCGCATGACAATTGCCAGTGGAGATTCATTCCAATTGGTGGCTGTTCCCAGTGGCATCGCTATTTCAAAAGAGGGAATGGAAGCGCAAAGCGCTGATGATCTGGATATGTCTACTTCAGGGTTGTGCAGGTGATCTTATGAAAAGAAAGAAATTTTCCCGTGCGATGCTCCTCTTCAGCTTTATGCTGGTTTTTCTTCTCTCAAGCTGCTCTTTCGTGCGCATTCAAAACGTAGCCGCTACTACAGCAACCGTATCTGTGCGCGTGCTGGATAGTGGCAAAGCCTATGTGCGTACGATCCGCTCAGGCGCTATTGTGGATGTTTTCAGTTCTCATGGCGGTAGCTACACCATCTCGATGCGCAACGACCTCGACATCTTTTCCAAAGAGCAAATGACCCTTTGGCAATTCTTTTTACAGTTCGTCCTGTAATGCTTTGCTTTCTGCTTCGCTGGCGGGGAACCAGCCTGCGGGGAGAGTTTTGTACTTCAACGTTTTAGCTTCTTCTTGTTCGGTGCGGACTGAAATCCTTCCTTAGGGCCAAACACTCCATAAACTAAGGATAGGCTACCATCTCTTATTAAAAAGCTTAGGTTTTTTTGTTTTTTTTATTGACCAGGAAAGTCCACCTGATCGGCTTGAGAATGCCCCAAGGGAATATGTAAGGCTTTCAACTATTTCTTCTGCATTTGCAACACCAGCTCGATAGCTTATCGTAGCCTTCATAGAAAAATGCACCGAAAACGGTCCTTGCTTTTTTACAGCGTAATAACCCGTTTGATCATCTTCTGTTTTATTTATAACCAGTTTTATATTATCAGGAAATAGCGATGCAACTCCCATATCCCAAACGTATGTGAGATTATATTTCTGTTCTTCTAATGGGTCTAAATTTCTCCCGATTTTTTTGTTGGTGGGTATAGGGGCTGAAGTAAAGTAATAACTTGGAATGAGTAAATTTAGCAACCAATTCCGGTTTGGATTTTGGATTTCTAATACTAATTTCAGGTCTGTGATGCTGGTGTCGTTGCTAAGGTTTTTAATTTTTGTTTTTAGTGTTGAGTTGAAAAGGTATCGGTAGCTTCCATGTTCAGGCGAAGAAGCATAAATGGGCTTGTTTGGGTTCCGGTTTTTGTCAAAAGAAAATTCAATATCTATTTTAGGATTAGTTAGCAACCTAAGTTGCTTGCGCAAATAAAAGTAATTCAAAAACCCCGCTATAATCGATACGAAAACAGCAAATAAAGAAATGTAATCACTAGTATCCATTTTTTAGATTTTCTCTGTAGATTTGAATCTCTGATTCTCAATATGCAATACTGTGAAAGTATAGCACTTTATTTTTTATCACTCCCACTCAATCGTCGCAGGCGGCTTCGAGGTAATATCATAAACCACGCGGTTGATCCCCTCCACCTCGTTCACAATGCGGCTCGAAATCCGTGCCAGCGCCTCGTGCGGGATATGCGTCCATTCTGCGGTCATAAAATCATTTGTTGTCACGGCACGGATCGCAATCGCTTCCTGATAAGTCCGCTGGTCGCCCATCACCCCCACCGAGCGCACGGGCAGCAGCACGGCAAACGCCTGCGATGTCGCCGCCCCTTTCCCGATCATCCCGATATTGGATAATTCCTCCAGCAGGATAGCGTCCGCCGCTCTTAATCGTTTCACCCGTTCAGGCGTGACCGCGCCCAAGCATCTCACCGTCAATCCTGGCCCGGGAAATGGTTGCCGCCAAACCAGCTTTTCGGGCAGCCCCAACGCCTCACCGACAAGCCGCACCTCGTCCTTGAAGAGGTAGCGCAACGGCTCCACCAACTCAAACTGCATATCTTCGGGCAAGCCGCCCACATTATGATGGCTCTTGATCTTCGCCGCCTTATTGCGATCTGGCGCAGACGATTCGACCACATCGGGGTAAATCGTTCCCTGTACAAGAAATTTCGGTTGCCCCACAGATTTTGCTTGATGCTCAAAAATACGGATAAATTTCTCACCCACAACGCGACGTTTTTTCTCAGGGTCGGTCTCGCCAGCTAATGCGCCCAGGAAATCATCCTCGGCATCTACGGCGATTAGTTCTGCTCCCAAATGCTCCCGAAAAGCGGATACAACTTCATCGGATTCGTTCATCCGCATCAGCCCCGTATCCACATAGACACAGACAAGTTGCTCACCGATGGCTTTATGCACCAACGCCGCCGCGACGGATGAATCTACCCCGCCACTAACAGCTGCGAGAACGCGCGCATCCCCAACTTGCTTACGGATATCCTCGATCTTCTCCTCGATGATATTCTCCGCTGTCCAATCGGCGGTGATGCCGCAAATCTCGACGGCGAATTTGCGCAGCATCTCCCCTCCGCTGGGGGTATGATGCACTTCGGGGTGAAATTGAACGCCGTAATAATTCCGCTCAAGATCGCCCATCGCCGCGACAGGGCTATTGGCTGATATAGCAAGAGAAGAGAAACCTTTGGGCATACTCGTGATTCTGTCACCATGAGACATCAGGGCGGGGAATTCCTTCTGCCCCTCCCCTAAATCCGACATGCCTTTGTCGTATTTGGGGGAGGCTGGGTGGGGGCTGATAACGGTACCAAGCAATGGGTTGGGCATTGTTACGGCTACGGTAGCAACCCCAAATTCACGTTCGTTCGAGGGGTCTACTTGTCCGCCCAAGGCATGGGTGAGGGCTTGCATCCCGTAGCAGATCCCCAAGATCGGTAATTCTGAATCCAAAATATAATCTGGCACTTGCGGCGCGCCCTCGGCGTAGACGGAAGATGGCCCGCCCGAAAGAATAAATCCCTTTGGCTGGATGGCGAGCACCTGCGCGGCGGGCGCGTCGAAGGGGAAAAGCTCGCAGTAGACGTTTTGCTCGCGCACGCGGCGGGCGATAATCTGGGCATATTGTGAGCCGAAATCGAGGATGGCGATGGAATTAGTCATTAGTTTTCCTATTGTATATATTTCCAGTTCCTGAGCGGAGGGTTTTGCGGAGGAAAACACGTAGTCGAAGGACGGCGTTTCCAGAAAAATCGCCCTTCGACTGCGTGCTTCACATTCGTTCAGCACTCCGCTCAGGGGCTGGAATCTTTCTTTATTTTCTCACGTCTTTTCCGTTCATCGCGCACAATTTCATGAATTGCATTGTAATCATCTCGAATAAGAGCTTCTTTCTTTTTGCGATTCCAACCCTTGATTTGGTGTTCGAGCATACGTGCTTCTCGTTTTGTTTCTACTTCCGTTGCCCATGCTAACTTCACCGGTCGGCGTTTATATGTATAGGCTCGTGGACTACTTCCTTCTTGGTGCGCAGTAAGTCGCAAAGAAAGATCGGCAGTGCTGCCCGTATAGTATGAGCCATCTGCGCAATGGAGGATGTAAATGTAATAGGACATTTTGTTATTGACAATAACCCAGTTCCTGAGCGGAGGGATTTTCGGAGAAAAGCATGCAGTCGAAGGACGGCATTCTGTAAAAATGCTTGTTTTATAAATACCGCTCTTCGACTACGGACTTCACATTCGTTCAGTCCTTCGCTCAGAGACTGGATGGTTTTTATCCTGAAATCAAATGAAAATGCAGATGCGGAAAATGCTGATTGCTGCCGCCGTTGACGATCAGGCGGTAGTTGGTTTTATCCAGCCCCAACTCATCGACGAGGCTTTGGGCTGTGCTGACCACGTCTGCCATGAAGGCAGGGTCGTTTGCGTCGAGGGCTTGGAAATTGGGCAGTTCGAGCTTGGGCATCAGCAAAATGTGGACAGGGTAATCGGGTTTGGGGTGTTCAAACGCGATCAGTGTCTCGGTCTCGCATAGGCGTTTGACAGGCAGCATAAAACTCGCTTTCGTAAATAGAATGCGGATGATGAATTTTCCGAGGACGGTGTTGGCAAAGCGGTAGAGGTTTTTCATATTTAGGGCGTAGGGGCGACCGGCCGGTCGTCCCTACAGAAAGATTCTAATAACCGTTCGTAAAGGTAATCTCGTCTTCATCCAGCGAGGCGACACATGCCAGCGACTTGACAACGAAACCTTTCTCTTCAAGCGCAGCACGCCCCCCTTCAAAATGTTTCTCGATCAACGCACCCACGCCCATGACGGTGCCACCCGCCAATTCCGCGAGACGTACCAAGCCAAGGATAGTCGCGCCGCTGGCGAGGAAATCGTCGATGATGAGTACTTTTTCGCCGTTGGCAAGATATTCGGGTGAGACGATCAACTCGACGGTGCGTCCCTTCGTATGGGAGGGAGCGAGGGTCAGAAAGACCTGATCGGGCATGGTGACCGGCTTGCGTTTGCGGGCGTATACGACAGGCAGGTTCATATATAAGCCGGTCGCCACGGCGGGCGCGATGCCGGAGATTTCGGCGGTCAGAATTTTGGTTGCCCCGAGGTCTTTGAAGATTTCGGCGAATTTCTTCCCGGCTTCATCCATTAGATGGGGATCAACCTGGTGGTTGACAAAGCCATCCACTTTCAGGATGCCGCTGCCAAGATATGTGCCTTCTTTTTTGATACGATCTTCGAGTAATTTCAAGAGAGACTCCTTATTTGTTATCGCAGGAAGACCTGTCAGGTTTCAATGAACATCTACGAGATGAGATATTGACTTTCTCTGAATATTCTTGTCGAAAAAGTACCGATTAAAACCTGACAGGTCTCTGATTAATTGAGCTAGACAAATTAATCCATATTGTACAACGTGAAAAGGCTCTTGTGTTGCATTTGCTCTCCTAAAAGATGATTTTGGGAAGATGGAAAGAATTTATATATGGCAATCTTGCTGTGAAATTTATGCAGGGCAAGAAAACGGTCATACAGATTTAGCTGTATAATCTCTTTATATGAAAAAAATAGAACTTCTCTCCCCTGCTGGCTCGATCAGAAATATGAAATACGCTTTTGCTTATGGCGCGGATGCGGTCTACGCCGGGCAGCCGCGTTATAGCTTGCGGGTGAGAAAAAACGAATTTAATAAGCTAGAGAAATTGGCAGAGGGCATCAAGATAGCCCATGCGCAGAACAAGATATTTCTCGTTGCCAGTAATCTTGCGCCGCATAATAATAAGGTTCGCACTTATTTGCGCGATATGGCGCCAGTGATCGAAATGAAGCCAGATGCTTTGATCATGTCTGACCCCGGGCTAATTATGATGGTACGCGACAAATGGCCTGAGATGGATATTCACCTTTCGGTGCAGGCGAATGCGGTCAATTGGGCGGCGGTCAAATTTTGGGAGCGGCAGGGTTTAAAGCGCGTGATTCTCTCACGTGAACTCTCTCTGGATGAGATCGAAGAAATTCGCCAGCGTTGCCCCGATATTGAACTGGAAGTCTTTGTGCATGGGGCGTTGTGTATCGCTTATTCGGGGCGTTGTTTATTGTCGGGTTATCTGACGCATCGCGATGGGAATCAAGGCTCCTGCACGAACTCTTGCCGCTGGAAATATGATGTCCATGAAGCCACCGAAACCATTGAAGGGGATATTGTCGCGGTCAACCCTGATGAAATAGAGAATGAAAACCGTATCTTTTTATTGCAGGAAGAAGAGCGCCCGGGTGAGTATATGCCCGCCTTCGAAGATGAGCATGGCACCTATATTATGAACTCCAAAGACCTGCGTGCTGTGCAGCATGTGAAACGCTTGATCGACATCGGCATCGACTCGTTGAAAATTGAAGGACGTACAAAATCGCATTTTTATGCGGCGCGCACGGCACAGGTTTATCGGCAGGCGATCAATGATGCCTACGCGGGCAATGAATTTGATATGGGATTAATGGATGATCTCGAATCTTTGGCGAGTCGCGGTTATACAGAGGGTTTTTATCGCCGCCATTTGCCGAAGGAATATCAGAATTATGAGATAGGCGCATCTCGCCCGAGCAAGCAGATGTTCGTAGGCGAAGTGCTAAAGCGCGACGCCGCTACTGGAGATTTGCTTGTGGATGTGAAAAATCAATTTAGGCTCGGCGATGAACTTGAGTTGATGACCCCCGCCGGAAATTACAGTTTTCCGTTGAAAGAAATACACAGCGATGAAGGCGAAAAGATGGAGGTGGCTCCCGGCTCGGGCTATATTGTCCGCATCCCTGCCCCTGAAGGTATTGATACGAGTTTTGGTTTGCTGATGAAATCGCTTTGATCTAAGGGAGTAATATGGATATTGAGAAGCCCTTACACAACGACAATTTTATGCACGGGCTTGGCGCAAACGAGCGCGCGCTTTTAGAAAAGATTCCCCTCCTTCCCCTCAGAAAACTTGCCGCTGGGATGGTGCGAGCAAAAATGCGTGTCCAATTTACAGGATGGTTGCAATATCTCCTCCCACTAATCTTTATCGTCACACTCTCCCTGCTCGCACTCGTCTCACACCTGCTAAAAATCTCTTTCCTCGCCTCCATCTTCTCTGCGCTTGGACTCTTGCTCGGCATCGTCGCTCTCATCGATTTGGTGACCGTTAAATTCAAACTCCGTTTCCCCGAATCTCTCCCACAACGTAACAATGATCTCAATCTCTTTGACCTGATGCGTGCGCGCCACTCCTGCCGTTCTTTTCAAACCCGCAAATTAACCGAAGCCGATCATAGTGAGCTAATGGAATCTGTCAGCAAATATCTTGCCGAGCCCAAGATCGGGAAATCTCCCATTCGTTTTGAATATATTTCTGCCCCATTGACCGTTTGGCCCGTCGTCAATGCGACCGAATTCCTCGTCGCCATTGCCCCTGCAGCATACAACAGACTCAGCGTGATTGACGTAGGTAGAAGTCTGCAAAAAGTTGTCATGGATGCCACTCGCATGGGACTCGGTACTTGCTGGATTGGCCCGGGCGCAGATCACGCCAGCATCAAGCAACAGCTTGGCAAGCGTTTCAATCCTGAAAAAGATCACATTATTTGTGTTCTTGGCGTAGGCTATAAGTCGAATTACATCCCCTTATTTATTCGCATTTTCAACAGACAAATGAGCACCAATCGTTTGCCGCTCTCTGAACTCTTTTTCGCTGATTCAACCTTTACAACTCCTCTAGATGTGGATGCCACTCCCTTCAACTCTTTCGGTCGCAATTACGAGATTTGCCAATGGTCACCTTCTTCCTATAACGGGCAAACCACCCGCTGCGCCGCTGTGACCGATGAAAAGGGCGCCTTGAAATCCTTCGATTTCTACGCCGCGACAGCCTCCCAATACTACGCCCCCGTCGCCCTCGGGATTTGGGCCGCCAACTGGGAAATGGGCTGCGCTGCGCTGGGGCTTCAAGGTCATTTCACCGTGCGCACGGAAGAAGAAAATGAAGCCTTACCGAGATATGATTTGAGTTGGCACTAGATAAGTAAAGCTTTATTCCGTGTATAATCTCTGCTAGAAGTTGTGATCTAAGAGAGATTACGCTTTTTAGCTTGTTCGGTGTAAAAATCTTAGGGTAACAAGAAAGCAGTGCAATGCACTTGAATCCTAGTGATTTTTAATGTAAGATTTCACTGGGAGAAACAAATGCCGAATTCAAAAATGTCAGAAGGATCATTAAGACTATTTTACTCAATCAAGAGTCGTTTTCCGCACCTTGAAGATAGTGTAGTAAATGAGGTTTGTGACGTTGTTCTGGATGAGGTAGCTAAAAGAATAGGCTCAGGGGACAGTTTAGCTTTTTTTAGATTAGATGGCGATGGAAGAGCAGAAGTAATAACATATGCCCTTGAGCAAATTAAGAAAGGGTATTAGGAGTTTTCAATGTCAACAGAATATGAAATTTTAGTGCGTTTTTTTCCAAAAAAGGAACGAGTTGTTGCTCAATTCGCTGATGTTATCCTAAAGGAAAGAGTCTGGGGATTTGAAGACTCTTCAAATAAGAATATTAGAAGACTACGAATAAGTCGTCAAGAATTAGTTCCTCCATATTCAATAAGTGACTACATAACGACTGAAGATGCACATAATTATTCAGGCTATAGTATTTCGTATTTGTGTAAACTTGCTAGAGACAAAAGTATTGAAGCATTAAAAATTCAAAACAGGTGGCTTATTCTAAAAGAATCTTTAGATGATTATATAAACCAGACACATATGGAAACTGAAAATGCCATCAAGTAAAAAAAATAAAGAAGCAAGTGATGCTAGAAAAAAAGCAGAAATAAAAGCTGAGTTGGAGAAAAAAGAAAGCATTCCAATATCGCCGCATTTATCATTGACTAAAAGTTCATACAAAATTAAGCGTGGCTTTGATCCAACCGATGTTCAAGAGGGAATGCTAGTTGCCGATACAGCAGAAGACGAAATAACTTCTATACGTCAAAATATAGATAAGAGTATTGAAACACTAAGGTCCGAATCTTCTGATGATAATTTAGTTGCATCTATTGAAGAAAGTACGCAAAAACTTGTAAATGTGAGTGAAACATTAATAGAAAATTTCCGAAAAGTACCATCAAGCCTTGAACCAAGGATGTATGTTCTTAGACCAGAAATTAAACTAATTGATGCGGGGCTTGCTCATAAATATGTTGATTCGCAAAACGATGTAAACACACATTTGGCATTTGCCACTTTGTTCTTAGGAACTGGTATTGCATCAATTACTAGTTTGTTATTGGCTTTGACTTCTGATAGTGATGAAAATGCTGTTGCAGTTGCTATCCACTCCTCGGTTATTTCACTCAGTCTAATTGTAACTATTATCTTTGGAATTTTATCAATACGATCATATAAAAAAGCAAATCTTTTGAAAGAACAGATTGAAGATGATGTTCAGTTTAATGAACTAGGGGTGGAATTTATAGATGAAAATGAAAACGAAGAAGCGATTGGCTCTTAACATAGGAGAGATTCGATGGTGGGAATTTATTACTATTCCCAAGAATCTTTACTCTTGCCTGATTTCTTTTTTCTACATAAACCGCCTTCCCCGATGGGAAAGGCGGTATCACTTCTCTCTTCTCACGTATCAACTTTTCTCTATCACCACCGCCGCAACCTTATAATCGGGGATTTTCGCTTGCGGGTCGCGTGCATCGAGGGTTAGCTCGTTGGCGGCGGCTTCAGCAAAATGCATCGGGATGAAGACCATCCCCGGTCGGGAGCGTTTGGTAATTAATGCTTTCACTTTGATCTCGCCACGCCGTGAGCGCACTTTGATCCAATCACCGGCTTCAATACTGAGCGGTTTTGCATCTTTGGGGTGAACTTCCACTGTCGGGTCGGGATAGATATCGTCCAATTTGGAGCGGCGAGTCATCGTTCCGCCATGCCAATGGTAAAGCACGCGCCCTGTTGAGAGCAAAAGCGGATATTCATCATCCGGCAATTCCAGTGAAGAGCGATAGTTCAGTGGGGTCAGTTTTCCTTTTCCGCTAGGGAAGGTATCGGCAAATAAGAAGGGTGTGCCGGGGTGATCGGGTGTGGGGCAAGGCCAATGGACGCCATCTTCTTTAACGATACGTGCATGCGTAATGCCCTGGAATTCTGGCGTCAGACGAGCCATTTCGTCCCAAATTGCGGAGGGAGAATCAAAGACAAAACCTGCGCTTTTTTCGCGTCCTAACTTCTTTTCAACGCGCTGAGCCAGATCAGAAATAATTTCCCAATCGTCACGTGCATCGCCGGGAGCAGGTACAGCATCACGGATCAATTGCACGCGTCTATCGCTATTCGTAAAAGTGCCATCTTTTTCTGCGAAACTGGTTGCGGGCAAAATAATATCTGCGTATTCGCCGGTCTCGTTCATGAAAATATCCTGCACGAGTACAAAATCCAGTTCTTCCATCACGTGGCGGGCGTGGCGCAAGTCGGGCTCGCTCATCATCGGGTTTTCGCCCATCACATAATAGCCCGTGATGGCGCCCTTTTCAGCAGCGTCGACCATCTCCATCGTCGTCAACCCTGCTTCGGGGTTCAGTGGCACGCCCCAATCAAGTTCGAATTTCGCTTTTATGGCAGGATCCGTCACACTCTGGTAGCCGGGGAAAACGGCGGGTAGGCCGCCCGAGTCCGAGCATCCCTGCACATTATTTTGTCCGCGCAGCGGGTTTAACCCTGTGCCTGCTTTGCCAAGATTTCCTGTCAGCAGCGCCAAATTTGCGAGCGAGAGCGCATTATCGGTGCCGTGAACGCTCTGGCTGATGCCCATCCCCCAATAAATGGCCGCTTTTTCGGCCTTGGCATAAAGCCGGGCCGCCGCACGGATCTCATCGGCAGGCGTGCCAGAAATCTCTTCTGCCCACTCCGGCGTGCTCTCCTGGATGGATGCCGCGTAATCGTCGAAGCCCTCCACTCTTTCTCGGATAAATGCCTCGTCATACAGTTTTTCTTCGATGATGACCTGTGCCATCGCCTGAAAGACGACCACATCTGTGCCCGGTTTTTGACGGAGCCAACGTGTGGCAAACTGGGTCATTTCAATTTGACGTGGGTCAACGACGATCAGCTTGGCACCGTTTTTGACGACCGCTTCCCGAAGGAATGTGCTGATAACCGGATGCGTTTCGCTGGTATTTGAGCCAACCACGATAAAAACATCGAGGTCTTTCATCTCGGCAATCGAATTTGACATCGCCGAGGTGCCAAGTGCAATTTGCAACCCGGCCACCGATGCGGCGTGGCAGAGCCGCGCACAGTGATCGACATTATTCGTCCCGATCACGCCGCGCACGAATTTTTGGAAGAGGTAATTATCTTCGTTGGTGGCTTTTGCTGAACAGAATGTCCCGATGGCGTCACCACCTTTTTGCTGGACGATCTCAGTGAATTTTTCTGCAGCAAGGTCGAGCGCTTCATCCCATGTGGCCTCACGGAAACCTCCCATGCCGATGGGTTTTCTCGGTTTTGTGCCGATGTCTTTACGGATGAGCGGGTTTTTCAGCCGTGAAGGATGGTGAACATAGTCTGTCCCAAAGCGACCTTTGGTGCATAGTCGACCGAAATTCGGGGCTACGCCGAAAGGCGCGTCCACGCGGAAGATCTTTTCATCTTTGATTTGTAAGTCAATTTGGCAGCCTACGCCGCAATAGGGGCAGGTGGAGCGGATGGATTTTTCAGAGTGGATCATTTTGCCTGCTCCTTATTTGAGTGGAGTCCAAAATCTCCAGATTTTGGCGTTAATGCCCAACGTCTGGAGACGTTGGACTCCGTTTTGTTAAATTTGAAAATCATTTCCCGCCGCCCATTTTCTTCTTTTCAGCCCTCTTCTCGCGCCTTATCGCATCATAATCCAACCCCTGATCCATGAAGAATTCAGTTTTACTTTTCAACGCATTCGTAGGGCAAACGGCAACGCAGTTGCCGCAAAAAACACAAGTGGTTTCTGGCATGGGGGTGTCAAAGAAGGTGGAGATTTTGCTTTCAAAACCACGCCCTCCGACAGAGATGGAATAAGTATATTGAATATCATCGCCACAGGCTTGGACACATCTCCAGCACATCAGGCATTTTTCGTAATCCCGCACAAAGAAGGGATTATCATCTTTTACATCTTGCTGACGTGTTTTGGCTTGAGGGAAACGTTCACGATCTGCGCCGAACTCATCCATTTGAGATTGAAGTTCAGGCGATTCGGATAAATCGACGCTGGCATTCAGCATTTCGAGAATGGTTCTGCGTGAACGATTAACTTTTTCGCTATCTGTGAAGATGACCATCCCGGGATTAACTTTGGTCACACAGGCTGGGGCGAGTACGCGCCAGCCCTCGACTTCAACGACACATTGCCTACAAAGTCCCTCGGATGTGGTTACTTCGTGGGCGCAGATGATCGGCGCAGGTTTGTTGATACTCTCTAAAACTTGTTGAATGGTCGCGTTTTCAGATGCTTCGATTTCGGTGCCATCAATAGTCAGGGTGATTTTATTGCTCATGGCCAACTCCTTCTGCGGTGAAAAGCTCGGGCCAATTATCCATAGCGCTCAGCACAGCGGATGCGGCGGTTTGCCCAAGTCCACATAGAGATGCATCGGTCATCGTCCAGCCCACATCTTCGAGACGGGAGAAATCTCCCTCGAGCGCCGACTCAGCCAAACTCCGGTCGAGTATCTCGGCTTGACGTTGCGTTCCAAGCTGACAGGGATAACATTTCCCGCAGCTTTCGTGAGAGAAGAAGTGTCCCAAATCTGCCAATGTTTGTTTTAACTCGGCGTTTTCGCTTAGAACAACGACCGCGCCAGAGCCGAGCGTTAATCCCGCTGCGCGAGCATCTTCTTGGGTGAGCAGGACATCTAATTGATCGGGGTGCACGAATTTCCCCGCCGCGCCACCGAGCAGAATGGCTTGCAGTTTTTCGCCATCTTTCACGCTGCCCGCCCACTCGAGCAACTCACGGAGCGTGGTCGGGCTGGTGATCTCGTAGATGCCGGGATTTGTGACATCGCCCGAAACGCTGAAGAGCCAGGGTCCGCTCGATTTCTCCGTGCCGTAGTTGCGATAGGCATCCACGCCGGTGCGGAAAAGGAGCGAGATATTGGCAAAAGTTTCGACGTTATTGATAACGGTCGGCTTCTGGAAAAGCCCGTGCGTGGTCGGGAACGGTGGCTTCAAGCGCGGAAATCCACGTTTCCCTTCGATAGATTCAAAGAGGGCAGTTTCCTCGCCACAGATATACGCGCCTGCGCCAGAACGTAACTCGATGTCAAAATCAAAACCGGAATCGAGAATATTTTCTCCAAGATAACCTTTTGCGCGAGCGGTCTCGATGGCAGCCTGAAAAGTCTTCTGTACTTTCGGATATTCGCCACGCACGTAGATATAGCCCTTCGTCGCGCCGATGGCGTAGCCACCGATGAGCATCCCTTCGAGGACAGAGAATGGGTCGTTTTCGATAATGACACGATCTTTGAAAGTACCTGGCTCTGCTTCATCAGAATTGCAGACGATATATTTCTGTTCACCGGATGCGTTCGCTGCGCCTTCCCATTTCATCTTGGTTGGAAAGGAAGCGCCACCGCGCCCTAAAATGCCCGAATCTGCCATGCACTCGATCATCTTCTCGGGACCGATCTGCAGCGCGTTTGGGAAACTCAGAAAACCCTCGTGCGCAATATAATCATCTAAGCTGGCCGGGTTCACTTTCCCAATCCGCCGCGTGATGACATTTTCTTTTGCGTAAACATTGGTGATGACTTCATTTTGCGGATTGAGCAAAGTCTCAGGCGTGATATTGCCAACTGCGGTTTCATCCACAAGGGCGGAGGGGGCTTTGTCGCATAAACCTAAACAAGGCACTTCTTCGACAAAATATTTCCCGTCCGCCGTGGCGCCATCCTTGAGCAGATCAAGTTGATGCAAAAGTTGCTCATGCACACTCCGTCCGCCACGCGCCGAACAGCTTGGGCTGGTGCAAACGCGTATAAAAGTCTCGCCCGTAGGTTCGGTAAAGAGCATCGAATAGAATTCGATCACGCCCATCACATCTGCAAGGGGAACTTTTAGCGTATTCCCAATTTCGGTGGCATTTTCTTTGGAAATAAACCCAAAATCCTTTTGTGCTTTCAGCAAAGCTGGTAAAAGCATGGTGCGGCCTTCTGGCGCAATTTCCCCCAAGTAATCTTTAAGTTGTGTTTCTGGCATAAATTCTCCATTATCAATTGGTCAGACCTTTATTATATACGATAATTCCTACCTTATATAAGAGCGTAGCTCTTTTTAAAGTGTCTTGCTTATTTGACTGTACAATTTTGCTTTGGAGCGTTAGACTATTCTCGTTTTATTCAACTAATCGTAATTACTCAGGTTCCGCTTGGAGAGACTCGAAAGGTCTCAAAAAAAATCTCTTTCTAAGGAGAAGCTCTGAAAGTTAAGGGATTTGGCTAAAGTACTTTATTAAGACTTTTCGGAGTTATAGGCTGAGTAGTTAGAACTAATCAACAAATAGGATAATTATGGGCCTTTCAGCATTTCAGAGGAAAATTAAAAACGCCGACAAACCACTCGTGGTAGATTTTTGGGCACCGTGGTGTGGTCCTTGTAAAATGACAAAGCTAATTCTTGAAAAACTTCAAGATGAATATGCCGGTAAAGTGGATGTGTCCTTTATCAACGCAGATAAATTTAAAGAGGGTGATGTCAAGATTTTGTTACAGCCTTTTGATCGCTTCTTGCGTTTGGGCACAGGGGCAGTGGTGCTCTTGCTGGGATTCAATCAAGGAGTTTGGTCGCTGATGGCAATTAGCGTAGCAATCGCTTTTTGGGGCATTTCAGATATTTGCCCTTTATGGTCGGCGATTAAGGGATTTTTTCGAAAGAAGTAAATTGTTTTTTTAAGAGTCCTAATAACCAGAGCTTCGGATAAGGTTTTTCAGGAAATATGACAGAAAAACAGCCATAGATTGAACAGATTTACACGGATTTTTAAATCTTTTTTCTGTGAAATCTGTGGCAAAAAACTAAACTTTGTCTTATCCGAAACTGACGTTAGTAAGCAAAAAATCTTATTCGCTCTTTTCCTTTACGCTTTCGATGTGGACAGAATACCAACGAAAACCGCGCCGATGAAAGGCAGTGTAAATTCTACAATGCGAATGCCGAGCCAATTATCGGATGTGATGCCGTTGAGGGTTAGTATCGCCAGCCCGGCGCAGAAAAGAAGTGCGCCGAGGAGCAATCGCCAAGTTGGGGTTGTGGAGGGGGGGGGCAGCGGGCGCAGTCTTTCATAGCGCAAAAAGATGGGGACAAGCGTTAATAGTACGGTGCCTAGAATCAGAATCCAGATCGGTCTTGTCAACCACCAAGCCAACGTGCCAGGGGCGATTCCCAGCCCTATTCCGCCCAAAGCCAACGCCAAGCCTGCCACCAAAATCAAGACCGTAACATGCCAGAGGAAGAGAGTCATAATCATCCCGTTTATTAGCACGGTGGCTGTCCAGATTTTTAAATTAGATAGCCATTTTCGAAGCGGTTTTTCAAGCGAGAGCAAAATGCCACCCTGAAAAACGCCGAGCGCGAGCATCGTTAGATTGGGCGGGAGGGTATTGCTAATTTCTTCTCCCTGCACTGAAACCATGCTGATCGGATAAGGCCCGAGCATGACGAGCGCGATCAGCGCCGCGATTCCCCAAAATGCCCAAAGGAGCGTTTTTCGGGATTCGCCCATGCTTTGGGCTTGCCACGCGACCCCAAGCTGGTGGACGGCGACCCAAACAAAGATGTAATTAACCCACCCCAACGCTTTCCAGCCCAATAAAAAAACACCGATGTCGACGAGAATTGCGGCTGCTGCAAGAATCCAAAATGAGCCGAGTTTGAAACGTTCCCAAGCGCGATATACGAGAGGGACGAGACTAACAACGACAATATAAACGACCAAAAACCAGGCCGGGAGCAAAGCAAATGTTGAGGCGGGCTGGAGAATAGTTGTGTCTGCGTTGAAAAGTTTTGCGATAATACCAATGATCGCCCAAATGACCAAAACGGGTAAAACAGGGGAAATCAAGCGGCGTAAACGAGCGGCAAACCATACGCTATATCCTTCGCCGCGTTTTTGCGCCGATTGCCAGGAGATGCTATTGGAAAATCCCCCGACGATGAAGAAAACGGGCATAACCTGAACAATCCAAGTTAACCATTGTGTCCACGGTGAGATAGAGAGAATATCGGGGAGCAGAATTTCGCCATTTTTGATATAGGGCGCAACGACCAGCCAATGTCCAAAAATGACGATAATGATCGAGAAGGCACGCAAAAAATCGACATAGCGGTTGCGGTTTTCTGGTGTTTTTTCGGCGAGATGGGCGGCTTGTTGCCAAACGTTGCGTTTTTTCGTTTCAGTAGTCATTTTTTATTTGCTTTCTCTAAGTTGCAAACGATAATTAAGCCAAATGAAGAAGAAGCCAACAAAGATGGCTACGATCCCCCAGCCGATGAGCGGATAATTGCCCGTAAGCATTGTTATTGTCATCCCAATCACGGCTGTGCTTGACCAGAGCAATTTCAGGTTAAGCATGGCACGGAAAGTTCCCGCGCTGGCGTTCCGTTCCAGCAGAGATGCGCCACCGATCCCGACCAAAGCTGCGCCAACCAGACGGGCGGTGAAAGGATCAACGCTTGGCCAACCGAAGAGAGATAGCATCCAAACGGGGGCAAAAAGCAGAGGAATAGCGAAGAGAAAATCAGCGATAAAGTGGATTACGAACCAGGTGCGTAAAGATTTTGGGACCATTAAAAACTCCTTTGGGGATGAAGGAAAACTTGATAGAGAGAACCCTTTCTCTTTCTAAAGGTTCTGTCATTGAGTTGATAAGAAAATTCCCTTCTCAAAGAAAAAGAAAGGAATTTTTGATTTGTATTCTATTTAGTTGGTGATAATGCATTTTTTTACCATAAGTTTCCATCAATTTAAAAATGTTCACTCCCGTTGCAGGGCTTACGCATGAAATTTATCTCCGAACAAAACCATTTCGAGATATTGCGT
>JABGQT010000194.1 GCA_018648685.1 Anaerolineae bacterium | reverse complement strand
AAATGAAAAATATCGCCGACTTTTCAATGTGCAACCTGAAGATGTAGAGAAAAAATGGTTGGATTTGTTGCCGCCAGAAACGCGTGAAGAAACTGCTGCGTTTTATGGAGCGCTTTCTGAAGACCCAAAAGTTGTCTCGTTTGAACATCCTGTGACATTGGAAGATGGCGCGGTTGCTGAATATCGCTGGATCGACACCCCCTTATTTGATGATGATGGGATATTGGTTGAGTTTCAATCTGTTGGCATAGATATTACAGAAATTATACGCGCAAAAGAAGCGCTGCAAGTGAGTGAAGAACGTTTCAGAGCTATCTTTGAAAATGCTACAGTTGGCTTGTATCGATCTACGCCTGATGGTCGTGTCATCATGGCAAACCCAACGTTGGTACGCATGTTGGGGTATTTATCCTTCGAAGAACTGAGCCAACGCGATCTGAACCAGTCAGGATTTAGCTCTGAAGGCTCGCGCTCGGTTTTTTTGCAGCGTATTGAAAGTGAAGGGCAAATTTCAGGGCTTGAATCTGCCTGGATAATGCAAGATGGTGCTACACTTTTTGTCCGTGAAAGTGTCAAAGCCATTCGCGATGAAAGCGGAAAGACACTCTATTACGAAGGTTCAGTTGAAGACATCTCTGAACGGGTGCAGATAGAGGAAAGGCTGCGGGAGAACGAAGAAAGATACCGCAGTATCTATGAAAGAGTAGAGGACGTAATTTACGAGACAGATGGTGCCGGGACAATCATCGGGGTGAGTCCTTCTATTGAAAGACAAAGTGGATACCGTCCAGAGGAACTAATTGGGCGGAATGTAGTAGATTTTTATACAGATCCAGATGAATATGCTGCGCTAAACGCGGCTATGGAAGCCGAGGGTTCTGTTAATGATTTTCAATTAAAGCTGAAGAGAAAAAGCGGGGAGTTAATTATTGCCTCCGTTACGGCGCATGTCGTTTTTGATGAAAATGGGACCCCTGTGAAAACGGAGGGCGTTATGCGGGATGTTACTGGGCGCAGGCAAGCGGCTGAAACGCTACAGGAATCAGAGCGACAGCTATCGACTTTGATGGCAAATTTACCGGGGATGGCTTATCGTTGTCTCAATGATCATGAATGGACGATGGAATTTATCAGTAGTGGGTGTTATGAATTAACTGGATATCAGGCAGTGGAATTGATAGAGAACAGTAAAAAAGCTTTCGCCGAATTAATCCACCCTGAAGATAGAGATGATGTTTGGGAAAAGGTACAGGCAGCAGTAGCGACCCAGGCACCTTTTGAGCTTGAGTATCGTATTATCACAGAAAATGGGGATCAGAAAGATGTCTGGGAAAATGGTGTCGGGGTGTTTGGTGATGGAGAGCTGCTTTTCTTGGAGGGGTTCATTACAGATATTACAGATCGCAAGCAGGCACAGGATAAAAACAGGCAATATATTAGCCGTCTTGACACGCTACGCAAGATTGATCAGGCGATTGTCAATAGCTTTGATCTAAAGGTTACGCTGAGTATCTTATTAGATTATTTGGTGTCTGATCTTGGTGTGGATGCGGCTGCTGTGTTGAAATTTGACGAAAATGCCGGCGTGCTAGCTTTTGTAAAGGGGCAGGGGTTTCGTACAACAGCTTTGCAAGAGACAAGATTGCGTTTGGGGCACGGACATGCTGGCAAGGCAGCCTTGGAAAGAACCTCCGTTTTCATCCCTGATCTGTCTCAATATGACCACAACATTTCGGATTCTCTTGAGTTCAAATCAGAAGAATTTATCTCCTATTATGGTGTTCCACTTATTGCAAAGGGTGTTCTGGTTGGTGTTCTCGAAGTTTTTAATCGTTCTGCCTTGAATCCAAGCACCGAGTGGGAAAAATATCTTCAAATATCTGCCGGGCAGGCTGCTATAGCCATTGATAATATCGCCCTTTTTGAAACTCTCGAACGTTCTAATATGAAACTTCTCCAAGCCTATGATGCCACCATTTCAGGGTGGGCAAATGCGCTTGAATTACGCGATATGGAAACCGAAGGGCATAGCCGCCGGGTTGTCGAGCTAACAGTCGAGTTGGCAAAAAAAATGGGTATTAGCGGAAGCAAGTTGATACACGTTCGGCGCGGGGCATTATTACATGATATTGGCAAAATGGGAGTCCCCGATCATATCCTGCAAAAGCCCGGCAAATTGACTGCCGATGAGTGGCAGGTTATGAAAAGCCATCCACTTTTGGCACATACATGGTTTTCATCTATTGATTACTTGCGCCCGGCGCTCGATATCCCTTACTGCCATCACGAAAAATGGGATGGTACCGGATACCCGCGCGGCTTGCGTGGAGAAGATATCCCTCTGGCTGCGCGAGTTTTTGCAATTGTGGATGTGTGGGATGCGTTGCTTTCAGATCGTCCATATCGAAAAGCCTGGTCGCGCGAAAAAACGCTCAAGTACATTCAAGAGCAATCCGGTGCGCACTTCGACCCTCAGGTTGCTACCGTTTTTCTGCAATATCTTGAAGAAAAAAAGGATGCTCTCTAACGAATAGAGAATTGCTTAAAATAAGCCGCCGGAGCGTTTTCTTGAGGTAAAATAGAACGCACGTTCTTCGCTTATCTTATCCTCTCATTTACCTGAAAATAGCCCCCCCCCCTTATGGATTTTAAACTTCAAGCCCCATTTATTCCAACTGGTGACCAACCCGAAGCCATCGCCGGACTCGTTCAAGGAGTTCGCGATCAAAAACGCCATCAAGTTTTACTTGGCGCAACGGGAACCGGAAAAACTTTTACGATTGCATCCATCATTCAGGAATTGCAAATGCCTGCGCTCATCATGGCGCATAATAAAACCCTCGCCGCACAACTTTATGCTGAGTTCAAAGAGTTCTTCCCTGAAAACGCGGTCGAGTATTTTGTTTCCTACTATGACTACTATCAGCCCGAAGCCTACGTCCCGCGCCGAGACCTTTACATCGAAAAAGAAGTCGACATCAACGATGAGATCGAGCGTCTGCGCCTCGCTGCAACGACCTCGCTCATGTCTCGCAAGGATGTCATCATCGTTGCCTCAGTTTCCTGTATTTATGGATTGGGAAACCCTGAAGAATATAATCGTGGTGCAGTAAATCTGCGTGTGGGGGAGTTGACCCGCCGGAACGCCCTCATCCGACGTTTGATCGAAGGTCAATACCAGCGGAACGATCTCGAGCTTCGTCCCGGTCTATTCCGCGTTCGCGGCGACACCCTCGAAATTATGCCAGCCTACGTCGACAAAATTGGCTACCGGATCGCCTTCTTCGGCGACGAAGTGGAGCGGATCATGGAGTTCTCTCCCCTCACCGGTGAGATTCTCTCCGAGCCGGAGCAGATCGAAATTTACCCCGCCAAGCATTACCTGACCGACGAAGAAAAACGAAAAGAATCGGTTCGGGATATTAGCGCCGAACTTGAAGAGCGGATGGCACTCTTCAAAAAGAACGAACAATTTCTTGAAGCGCAACGCATTGAACAGCGCACAAAATACGATCTGGAAATGCTCCGCGAAGTGGGCTACTGTTCTGGTATTGAAAATTATTCCCGCCATTTTGATCGCCGAGAAGCAGGCACACCTCCCTGGACATTGATGGATTTCTTGCCAAGCGAATACCTCCTCGTTATGGACGAAAGCCACATGACCGTGCCTCAGGTGCGCGGCATGTATAAAGGCGACCGCTCACGCAAGGAAACGCTTATCGAATATGGCTTCCGTCTTCCTTCCGCGTTAGACAATCGCCCCTTTAAGTTTGAAGAGTTTGAAGATCATATGGGGTATACACTCTATACATCCGCAACACCGGGGCCTTATGAGATGGGGCGTGCTGACCAGATTGTAGAGCAAATTATCCGCCCTACGGGCTTGATCGATCCGCCTGTAGATGTGCGCCCCATCGAAGGGCAAATCGACGATTTGATCGGTGAGATCCGCGCCCGCACAGAAGTTGGACAACGTGTTCTGGTGACAACGCTCACCAAACGCATGTCAGAAGACTTGACTGATTACCTGCTGGAATTAGGGATCAAAGTGCAATATCTGCACTCAGAAATTGATACCCTCGAGCGTGTCAGTATTTTACGCGATCTGCGTCTGGGTGTTTTTGATGTGGTAGTGGGTATTAACCTCCTGCGCGAAGGCCTCGATCTGCCGGAAGTTTCTCTCGTTGCCATTCTCGATGCAGATAAAGAAGGCTTCCTGCGTTCTGGGACAGCTCTGATCCAAACCATTGGACGCGCCGCGCGGCATATTGATGGCCGTGTGATCATGTATGCCGATAAGATGACCGATTCGATGAAACGCGCCATCGACGAGACCGATCGTCGCCGTGCAAAACAGGTAGCGCATAACGAGAAGCATGGGATTCAGCCGATCAGTATTATGAAAGCGGTGCGTGATATTACCAATCAACTCTCCGATAAGGCCGGGGTCATTGCCGAGCCAAAAGCCGGGTATAACGTTGGTGACGGAGCGATCATGCCCAAAACAGAGTTGAAGCGGGTCATATCCCAGGTCGAAAAAGGGATGAAGGAAGCCGCATCCAATTTGGAATTTGAGAAAGCGGCCATCCTCCGAGATCAGCTTATGGAACTACGAAAAACACTGGCAGATCAATCGAATTTGCCGCCGTGGGAACGAGTTAAATTAATGGCTGGGGAAGAGTAATCGGTTTTCAGTAATCAGTAATCAGTGATCAGTTAGGAGAAGAGAATGCGTAAAAAACTGAAATGGATCATCCCGCTAATATTGGTGGTGGCGATTGCCGCTATTTATTTGCGCCCAACACCGCGTCAGCCCTTTGATGAGATTTACGCCAATGTGGATGCGGAAACCGTTGCATCCTTACAGAGTTTCCGTGAAGCACATCCTGTGCAGCAATTGGATGTGGAGGGCGTGACTTGGGATTATGTTGCGATGGGGCAAGGCGAGGAGACGATCCTTTTTCTGCATGGAATGACCGGCGCATATGATATTTGGTGGAATCAACTAAATGCTTTTGAAAACGATTACCGCCTGATCTCGGTCACTTATCCCGCAGTGGAGACTTTTGATGAAATGAGTGCGGGCGTTCTGGCGATTCTAGAAAAAGAAGGTGTGGATAAATTTAACGTCGTTGGCTCATCGCTGGGCGGCTATTTTGCCCAATACCTTCTGGCAACTTACCCTGAACGAATTGAGCGTGCTGTTTTTGCGAATACCTTCCCGCCAAATGATCTGATCGCCGAAAAGAATAAAAGTATCGGAGCGGCGTTGCCTTACTTGCCCGAGTGGCTGATTATGGATGTGCTAAAAGGGAGCATTATCGAGAATGTTTATCCCACCGCCGGGCATTCGGAGATCGTTTTGGCGTATATGATGGAGCAATTGGGCGGGCGAATGAGCAAGGCACAGGAAGTGGGGCGTTTTCGCTGCGTTGTCGAGCCTTTTAAAGCTGCCGATGTTGAAGCTCTCGGTATTCCCGTGCTCATCATCGAAGCAGATAATGATCCTCTTGTTGAATTAGCCTTGCGCGAGCAGCTAAAAGAAGCCTATCCCGGCGTGCCTGTGGAAACGCTACACGATGTGGGGCATTTTTCTTATATGAACGAGGCGGATATTTATACGGGGATTTTGGAGACGTTTTTCGGAGAGTAAGCAGTTTTCAGCGAACAGTATTCGTTAAAGCAATCTTCCGAAGTCTTTAAGACTCCGGAAGATTTTTTCTTTATTTTGTAGGGGCGACCTTTAATTGTTTTTTCTCGCCGCTTCTTTCTGTTTTCTCTTCGCTTCCTGCTTTCTGCGCCGATTTTCTTCCATCTTTTCCTTCGCGCGCTGCTTCTCGATCCGCGCCCAGTTATCGCGCAGGGTGACGGTGCGATTGAAGATTAATTTATCGTTCGTTGTGTCGGGATCGACGACGAAATAGCCAAGTCTTTCAAACTGGAATTTCTCGCCGGAACGCGCCTGTTTTAGGCTTGGTTCCATTTTGCAACGTTTCTTTGTCTCGAGCGAATCACCGTTAAGGTAGTCGATGAAATCTTTGCCCTCTTCCTTGCTCATTGGGTTTGGCACAGTGAAAAGACGATCATAGATCCGCACTTCGGCATCTACGGCTTCTTCAGCAGAAACCCAGTGGATCGTCCCGCGTACCTTGCGTCCATCAGGGGCGTAGCCGCCTTTGGTTTCGGGGTCATATTCGCAATGCAATTCTACGATCTCACCAGCGTCGTTTTTGACCACGTCCGTTGCCGTGACAAAGTATCCATAACGGAGGCGAACTTCACGTTCAGGAGCGAGCCGGAAGTATTTCTTGGGCGGATCCTCCATGAAATCGCTGCGTTCAATATAGAGCTCACGCGAAAAAGGGATTTCCCTCGTCCCGGCAGATTCATCTTCGGGGTTATTAACCGCCTCGAGCATCTCCACTTTATCTTCGGGATAATTGGTGATAACGACCTTGAGCGGGTCTAGCACAGCCATCCGTCGTGGCGCGCGGATATTCAAATCCTGGCGGATATGATGCTCAAGCAATCCAACATCGGCGGTGCTATTCTTTTTCGCGACACCCGTTGCCTCAACAAAAGCGCGGATCGCTTCTGGCGTGTAGCCACGACGGCGATAAGCCGTGAGCGTGGGCATACGCGGATCATCCCAGCCTTTGACATAACCTTCTTTGACGAGGCGCACTAGACGGCGCTTGCTCATTACGGTGTAGGTCAGGTTTAGGCGCGCGAATTCTATCTGGCGCGTGGGGAAAATGCCGAGTTCGTTGATGAACCAATCGTAAAGCGGACGGTGGCTCTCGTACTCAAGGGAACAGAGAGAGTGGGTGATACCCTCGATAGAATCGCTTTGCCCGTGGGCAAAATCATACATCGGGTAGATGCACCATTTATTGCCCGTGCGGTGATGCGCAGGCTCGTGCAAAATGCGATACATGATCGGGTCACGCATATTGATATTGCCCGAAGCCATATCAATTTTAGCGCGCAAAACGATAGAGCCATCGGGATATTCGCCATTTTTCATGCGCTCGAAGAGATCAAGACTTTCTTCGATGGGGCGGTCACGATAAGGGGAGTTTGTCCCCGGCTCTTTCAGCGTGCCGCGATTTTCGCGCACTTCATCGGGCGTTTGCTCATCAATGTAGGCTTTACCGGCTTTAATGAGTTGGAGCGCGTACTCGTAGAGTTCATCAAAATAATCGGATGCGTAGAACTCGTTTTTCCACTGGTATCCCAGCCATTTAATATCTTCCTTAATCGCGTCTACATATTCCACTTCTTCTTTGACGGGGTTGGTGTCGTCAAAGCGCAGATTGCAGAAACCGCCGTTTTCTTGGGCGATACTGAAATCAATAATAATGGCGCGGGCATGACCGATATGCAGGTAGCCATTTGGCTCTGGCGGGAACCGTGTGGCAATATGCTCAAAACGCCCGGATGCCAAATCTTCGGCAACGGCTTCACGTATAAAATGAGTGGGGTTTGTGTTTTCTTCTGTCACGATAGAACATCCTTCTTTCTGAATTTGCGTTGGGTCATTATAACAAAGATGTTCGTATCGAGTCTCTTTTTATGGACGCTTTTGGCGTATGGGGAAGTCTTGTTCTATGTAGTTAATTTGCTATCATCAAGATCTGCCAAGCCTTTTCGCAAGGCATATAAAGCAGCCTGCGTACGATTTTGTAGATTCAGCTTCTCCAAAATAGTACTGACATACTTTGCTACTGTTCTCTCTTGCAAGACCATGTTCTTTGCGATTTCCTCATTAGACATTCCCTGGGCAATGTACTTGAGCGTTTCCAATTCTCGCTGCGTAAGTAGATGATTTTCGTAATGCAGTGGAGTCGTCTGATTTTTTTCACGAACCATCCGTAGGGTGATGTAGGGAGGTATATATGCTTTTCCTTCAGCCACTTCATGGATGGCCTTGATCAATATCTCATGTTTTTCATCTTTGAGAAGATAGCCTAATGCGCCTAACTTTAAGGCTTTATAAATTTTATCTGCATCTCCGAAACCTGTGAGAATTAAAATATGCGTTTCAGGAGCAAGGGTAGTGATTTTTGGGATCGTGCTTAGTCCATCTTGTACTGGCATGACCAAGTCTAACAATATAACATTGGGGGAAAGTTCTTTCGCTAATTCAACAGCCTCAATGCCGTTTTTAGCTTGTCCGACGACTTCAATATCATCATAAAATGAAAGAATTGCAATAAGGCCTTGGCGTACAACCGCCTGGTCTTCTGCGATAACAATACGAATCGGTGTACTCATGCAAAAAAACCTTTTAGTGGTTTGATCTTCGAAGAATTGCTGGCTTTAATAGGCATGATTGATTTAATTAAGAGTATAGTGTTTAAAGAAAACAGACTTGGCGTTATATGCACTGTTTCGCCTCAGGTGAAAATGGAATTTTTGGCAACAAAAATAAGACACTTTC
>JABGQT010000103.1 GCA_018648685.1 Anaerolineae bacterium | reverse complement strand
CCGTCGGTGGAGACACCTTGTGGGTTCGACCCCCACTCGCCCTACCAAAAATCCCGCTTCATTTTGAAGCGGGATTTTTATGTTCTAATGCACTTCACCAACTACCTCTCCCTCGAGTTTATCGCCCCAAGGGTAGGCTTCGAACTCTTTTGCGGCTGCACGGATTTCAGGGTCATCCGAGTAGCTGCCGCGTTTTCCCTCTGGCAATAACTCAGCAATTTTTTGCATAATTTCATGTCCCAATTCATCCAATTGCTTGCGTCGCTCACGTCCGCGGCCAGTTATTTTTTTAGGATGGAAAGGAGCGCCAATCTGGAATTTGATTTTTGCGCGTTTCCCCAGCCTTAACGGGAAGACATCATTTAGTCCCACGAGACCGACCGGTAATATGCTTGCTTCCGTTCGAGAAGCCAGATACGCGGTCCCTGGGCGTGGGGGGCGTAAAATTTCTGCCCAACTCCCACCTTCAGGAAAAATCCCCAATATGCCGCCACCCTTGAGTATCTCCTCCGCCGCTCGCAGAGATTCGCGCGCTCCGGTACCGCGATATAGCGGATAATATCCCCATAGTTTCGGAATAAACTTGACGATATTTGGTGCATGGGGCATTTCTGCCCCACCAACGAACTCCAGTCGCCAAGAGAAGATGCGTACAAAACAGACAGGGTCAATAAAGCTAAAATGGTTCCCTACAACTAAAAAAGGCTCATCTTTGGGGATGTTTTCTGTGCCAATAATTTCTACATCTGCAAGCAGCCAAAAGGCAAGGCGTGAAAGCTGATGTAAAAAAGCACGAAAATATTTTCGGCGTGGATATTTTAGTGTAACGGGGGACACTTAGACCCCGTTCTCATTTTCTAAGGAGTATTTTTTTGCATCTTCGACGGCTTTTTTCTCATTAACACGCAAAAGTAAAAATAGACCTGTAAATAAGAAGATAAGTATGGAGGCAATTGCTACTTTTTGACCAGCTTGTTCTGCTAAGAGAGTGCCCAACTCACGATTATTCTCAAACCAACGTGCAGCCCATAAAGCTAGAAAACCGTAGATTGTTGGGCCAATGAATGAGGATGTGCGTCCAACAACGGAAAATAAGCCGAAAAATTCTGCGCTTTGTCCTTTAGGAGCAAATACCCCTACCATTGTGCGGCTAAGCGATTGAACACCCGTGAGCATGAAGCCTGCTGTGGCACCAATAATGAAAAAACCGATTAATGTTTGATTGAAGAGCATCCAGATTATGGCTGCGCTCATGCCTAAAAGTGCATAGACAAGAGAGCGTTTATAGCCAACTTTTTCTCCAATTACCGCAAAGCCATATGCGCCACCGATGCTGGTGATTTGCACGATGATCATAAAGATAATTATTTGCTGTTGCTCCATGCCATAGAGAACTGCCCCGATGATGGCTGCAAAGTTGAGGGTCATGAGGATGCCATCGTTATAGATCAAGTAGGCGATCATAAACTTGATAAATTCTTTAAACTGCCGAGCAGACCTGATGGTGCGGGCGAGGCGTTTAAATCCCAGAGTAGGATAACTTTCTCCAAGGGGTAATTTTTGTGCGCTGGCGCGTTCTTTTATCCACCTATATGCCGGAATGGTGGAGAGGGCAAAGAATAGGGCTGTAATTGGAAATGCCAAACGCACGGGAAGCGTTGTCCCTTTAATTAGTACAATTGGCGGGAGCAAGATAAGCAGGGCAAGGATGCCACCGATGTTGCCAATTGCCCAGCCATTGCCAGAAACACGACCGATTTCTTCAGGGGAAGCAATTTCGGGGAGCAGAGAGTTATAAAAAACTTGCCCGCCACGATAGCCGATTTCTGCCAAAATGAAAAAAAGCATTCCGATGAATATATCGCCTTTTTCAACAAAGAAGAGTAGCGCGGTAAATACCCAAGTAATGAAGGAAAAGAGAAAAAGAAAACGTTTTTTCGATGCTGAGAAATCTGCGATCGTGCCCAAAATAGGAGAAATAATAGCGACAACGAGCATAGCAATGCCGACCGAAACACCCCATAAACGGGAGCCTTCTGCTCCACCAACAACGCCGTCTTTAAAGTAAGCTGAGTAGATTGCAAGAAGCACAATGGCTGCATAAGCTGAATTGCCAAAATCGTACATATACCAAGCTCGATGTTCTCGATTTACTGCTTTTTCTTGTGTCATAAAAGAATCCTTTTGAAGAAATAATTGAAAAAAGAAGAACCAGGGGCAATTATAGGTTGTCTTTGGATTTAGTAAAAGACTTTTTCTAAAAACAAGGCCCACTACAGCATTTAACACATGAGTGCATGACTGGTTTCGCTTGACGAAATTAGCGCATAGGGTAGAATAGGAATATAGTCTACTCGGAGCGGGAGCCTTGTGCTCCCGTTTATGGTCTATACGCTTTGTGCAGGAGAGAAAAATGTTTTACGATCGCCAGAAATTAGAAGAGCTTGAAGAGAAAAGTCTTGCGCCTTATGGGATGCGTGCCAAAGATTCAAAAGGGCGTGTCTACTCTGGAAATGAACCTGCTTACAGAACAGCTTTTCAGCGAGATAGAGATCGTGTTTTGCATACGACAGCGTTTCGGCGATTAGAGTATAAGACACAGGTTTTCTTCAATTATGAAGGTGATTATTTTCGTACTCGTCTGACGCATACTCTCGAAGTTGCGCAAATTGGACGTACGATTGCGCGCGCACTTGGCGGAAATGAAGACCTGACTGAAACAATTTGTTTGGCGCACGATTTAGGGCATCCTGCCTTTGGACACTCAGGTGAAGTTGCTCTTAATCGGTTGATGAAGGATCATAATGGCTTTGACCATAATAAGCAGTCTGTGCGCATAGTCACAAAGCTCGAAGAACGGTATCCTGATTTTCCGGGTTTAAATTTGACTTGGGAAGTCCGTGAAGGAATGGTTAAGCACGAATCAGAATATGATATTTCGGATGCATCGGGCTATGATCCTGATTTACGAGGCAATCTGGAAACACAAATTGCCAATGTGGCGGATGAACTGGCTTATACTGCTCATGACTTGGACGATGGTCTTCGCTCCGGGATGATTACCCTTTCACAACTGGAGGGGATCGAGTTGTGGGAAATTCTCGCCGAAACTTATAATTGGCGTGATACCATTTTGGATGATATATCTCGACATCGAATGATCCGTCATTTGGTGGGGATAGAAGTAAGTGATGTCGTTCAGGCTACAAATATGCGAATCAAGGAAAGCGATGTAGATTCGCCACTTGCTGTTCAGAAATTGCCCCATAATTTGTTAGGGCACAGCGAAGATATGATCCGTCGTAACCGAGAATTAAAAGATTTTCTGTACGCAAAGCTTTATCGTCATTATCGTGTTGTGCGGATGGCGGTGAAGGCTGAGCGAGTTATCAGTGACCTTTTCAACGCTTATATAGATGAGCCGGCTATTTTACCTGCTCATGTTCAATCTTTGATCGAAGAACGCGGGCTTGAGCGTACAGCTTGCGATTATATTGCCGGTATGACAGACCGGTATGCAGTGGATGAGCATCGTAAGCTCTTTGATCCCTTCGTTAAACCCTAGATGATTTCTTAGGGGGCAAAGCAAATGTGCTTGCAAGATAATTGCCTCCTTGAGATGATATATATATTGCAATTAAAAAAGGAATTTTTATGTCGAAACAAGAAGAAACTTATTTAACCCCTGAAGGTCATGCCCGTCTAAAAGAAGAATTAGCCGAAATGGTCGGAACGAAACGTGAGGAGTTAGCAAAACGTTTGCGCTCTGCAATCGAGATGGGAGACTTGTCTGAAAACGCAGACTACCACAAGGCGAAAGAAGATCAAGCCTTTCTCGAAGGACGCATACAGGAGTTAAAATATATTCTTAGCAGTGCTGTGATCATTGAAGATGATGGAAAACCAAAAGATGTTGTCTCTGTTGGGGCATCTGTGACCATTCAAGAAGGGGATTACCCTGCCGAAACTTATTATCTGGTTGGTGCGAAGGAAGCTGATCCGCGTAATGGGAAGATTTCAAATGAATCCCCGATTGGGCGGGCCTTGCTAAAGCACCGTGTAGGGGATGTGGTTGAAGCTGAATCTCCGGGTGGAGTTTTAAAGTTCAAGATATTGAAGATCAAGTAGATATTTTTGATTTAATGGTATCAGCCTGTTAGGTGTAAATGTCTATTTGACGGAAGCAAGCTAAAATTCAGGGTGATTCGCCAAATCCTAAAAAAAGAGCCGAAATTTTGAAATCTCGGCTCTTTGCGTTTATTTATGCGTTATTTTTAGGCCAAATGGCTAGTTCCAGGGTTGTGCGGTCAAAATAGCTGCTTGGTGGCAGAGGGCCTGTACCGTATTCCAAATCTGCGACTGTGACAAGTAGTTGCAGTGTTTCTGTTTCCAGTCTGACGGGTTTTTGCGTTTGGATAACAACTAACTCGCCTTTGGCTTCTAATCTCTGACGAATTGCAGGGTCGTTATAAGCATGCTCAGACATGAGAACTTTGGTGGCTGTTTTGATGTCATTTTTGTCGAAGAGCCAAATTTCGAGTGCAGTGACCTTTTTTGGATCTCCGACACCAATGGTGTCTGAAATACCAACACCATATTCGCCCATAAATTCACCACTTTGGGATTCAATGCTGAAGGATTCGTCGTAGAGATCATCTCCTAGCACATAGGTCGTCATAGATTGAGTAATGGGTGTTGCCAAGCCAAGCTCTGCATAATCTGTTTGTTGTGCATCCTGGCTTAGTTGCGCGGCTTGCTGAGCCGGGGTGGCTTCGCCGGTTTGGGAAATAGAGGGGCGCAACAAGCGGAGAGCAAAGAAACCAACGGCTGCGACAACCAAAATGCCAAGCCCAATGAGCGCATAACTCATTGCAGGCGATGTTTCGCTGACAGGTACTTCCACTGGGGCGGTAGCGGCAGGAACGCTAGCGCTGACCAATAAAGCGAAAGCATCTACCGCAGATTTGTTTTGTGTGTTGGGGTCTGTGCTTATTTCTTGGAGAAGCAGTGAGGCTTCTTCTCCTATGCCTTGCCAACGTTGTAGTGCTAAATTTGCATCGCTGTTGACGAGAAAAGAATCAATGGTCATTTGCAAATAGCCACGTTTATACTCTTTGTTTAGAAGCTCAGGGGATGCGTCTACCCATTCTACGGGTTGAATACCCCAGCCCCAGACCAATCCAAAGAAAAAACCAACAACGAGTGCTGCAACTGCGGCAATCATGGGATTTTTCAACTTTTCCAGGAGTGTGTTTACAAGGTCCATAGTGATTTCCTCTCAGAACAAATAAGCGATAATAAAGTTATTATACAAGAAAGCCCCTAAATACGCGAATGGGATTTAGGGGCTTTCATCTTCTTTTAGTCTTCTTTTTCTTTTTGTATATCGTCTAAAAGAAAACTTTCTTCACATTTTATACATTGTGCTTCATCTTTCTTTGAGATGACTAATAATCCTTTACACGAGGGACAAGGCTCAGAAATAGGGCGTTTCCACGAGGTAAACTCACAGTTAGGATAGTTTGCACACCCGTAGAAGATACGTTTCTTGCGCGTTTTGCGTAAGATAAGGTTTCCGCCATCATCGGGGCAGGTGACGCCTATTTTTTCCAGCCAGGGTTCTGTATAGCGACATTTGGGAAAATCACTGCAAGAGATAAATTTGCCAAAACGTCCGAAACGGATCACTAGATCATGACCGCATTGGGGACAAGCACGCCCGATCTTTTCAGGCTCACGTTTGGTGGTGGGGATCGCTTTCTTGGCGGCTTCAAGCTCTTTCGCGAAGGGACCGTAAAAATCTCGAATAACATTTACCCATTCTTCCTCGCCTTCTGCGACCTTGTCCAGACGCCCTTCCATGCGGGCAGTAAAGCCAAAATCGACAATATCAGGGAAGTGTTTTACCAGGAGGTCGTTAACGATCTCGCCTGTTTCTGTTGGCTCCAGCCTTTTATCGATCCGTTCCACATAGCCTCGTGCCTGAATAGTTGACAAGGTCGGTGCGTAAGTAGAAGGTCGCCCAATCGCATTTTCCTCCAGTATTTGCACCAAAGAGGCTTCACTAAAGCGTGGTGGTGGTTGTGTAAAATGCTGTTTCGGGATGAGCCGTATCAATTCCTGGATTTGTCCCTCTTCCAATCCTGCCGGAATATCCGTGTTTTCATCCCCATTTTCGCTTTTCTTTTTGTTCAGATTTCTCTTGTCTCCATAGACAGCCAAGAAGCCTGCAAAGTTAATTGCTGAGCCAGACGCACGCAAAAGATATTCGTTTTCTTTTGTTTCACCGGTGATGTCAACTTTTAAAGTATCGTAGACAGCGGAGGACATCTGAGATGCAATAAATCGCTGCCAAATTAAATTATACAACTTATATTGACTGGAATTCAGATCAGATTGGATGCTCTTGGGTGTTCGCATCGCAGAAGTCGGACGGACAGCCTCGTGGGCTTCCTGTGCGCCCTTCGCACGCGTTTTATGCTTGGGTGCCGACTTAGGAAGGTATTCTTCCCCAAACCGCTCAGAGATAAAGGAGCGCGCCTCTTCAACAGCCGATTTAGCGATATTCGTCGAATCGGTACGCATATAGGTGATCAAACCAGAGCCGCCGATGCCTTCATAGAGTTGCTGCGCAATTGCCATGGTCCGTTTGGCGGTAAAACCCAAACGACGGGAGGCATCTTGTTGCAAGGTGGATGTAATAAAAGGAGCGGGTGCTTTGCGTCGACGTGTGCCGCGCTTAATTTTACTGATCGTATAAGCAGCGCTTTCCATGTCTGCAAGGATCGATTTAACCACTTCCTCGCTCGGTAGCTCAGCTTTTTCATTACCAATTCTCGCTAATTTCGCAACAAAAGTTTTTTTCAATCCTTCTGGTTTTAATTCAGCTCCAACAGACCAATACTCAACAGATTCAAAGGCTTCAATTTCGCGTTCTCGCTCAACGATCATGCGCAAGGCAACTGATTGTACACGTCCCGCCGAGAGTCTGCCGCGTACCTTCTCCCAGAGAATTGGGCTGATGCTGTAACCAACAAGTCTATCTAAAATGCGTCTTCCCTGCTGGGCATTGACCAAATCCATATTGATCTCGCGGGGAGATGCAAAAGACTCATCAATTGCAGATTTTGTGATCTCGTGAAAAACAACACGCCGTGCGGTTTCAGGCTCAATCTCAGCCGCTTCCATCAAGTGCCAGGCAATTGCTTCGCCTTCACGATCAAGATCGGTGGCGAGATAGACTTCTTTTGCCGTTTTTGCGAGTTTTTTCAACTCTTTCATGATCGGGCGTTTATCGTTCGGGACGCGGTATTTGGGTTCGAAGTTATTTTCCACATCCACAGAAAGCTGTGAGCGCAATAAGTCGCGGATATGCCCCACAGAGGCTTTTACGGTGTACCCACGCCCTAAAAAGCGTCCAACAGTGCGCGCTTTAGCAGGGGATTCAACGATGACCAATTTCCCTTTACGTTTGACGGTGCGTTTTTTACGCTCAGCTTTTGGCGGCGGTGTCATGCCCTCATGCGCGCGGGTTTTTCCCATGCGATACATACCTGTTCCACACTCCGGGCAGGTGCCGCGCGTGGCAGGCGTGCTATTTTTGTTAAAAATAGCTTCTGGGTTAGATACTTCTCGTTTTTCCTTGCATTTCATGCAGTAGGCTTCCAAAACTTCCTCCTACGGATATTCAATACTTTTCAGTCATGTCTCTGCGAGGAGCATGCTTGTGCGACGCGGCAGTCTCCCACTTTGTTCTTGGAGATTGCCGTGCCGAAAGGCATCGGCTCGCAATGATATTCTGAGAAATTAGAGATATTCTTTCTTCTTTTCTAGTTTGAGTTTCTCAACAATTTCACGCACATTTTGTGCTTGGTCACGCTGCGCAATCAACAAAACATTGTCGCTGTCAACGATCACTAAATCGTCCACGCCAATGGTGGCAATCAGCCGTTTTTCACCGTTCCCATAAACGAGTGTGCCGTGCGTATTTTCTGCGATATGTTCACCATTCAAGATGATATTGCCATGTGCGTCATTAGGCAGGACAACATCGAAAAGGGAATCCCATGAGCCAACGTCGCTCCAGTCGAGGCCGCTGGCGGGTAGAACGGCAACTTTCTTCGCATTTTCCATGATGCCGTAATCAATGGTTTCACTCTTTAGGGGCATCCACACTTTTTGGATAATGGTATCAAGTTCGGGGCTTGCGAGCGAATCGGATATTTCATCCAAAACGGATTTCAGCTCAGGCATTTGGCGATCTATCTCGGATAAGATGGTTTGCGTCCGCCAAATGAACATCCCGGAGTTCCAGGAATACCCACCCTTAACACTCATTTCGTAGGCTTCTTCCTTTTGCGGTTTTTCTTTGAAGCGTGCAACTTCATAAACGGGATAAGTGAAGTTCTCGGGTAATTTTTCACCGCGCTGAATATATCCATAACCCGTTGCAGGGAAGGTGGGCGTAATGCCGAGCGTGACGAGGTAGTTCTCTTCTGTTACTTTGACCGCCGTCTCTAATAAATGATAAAAAAGATCTCTATTGCGAATGAAATGATCGGCGGGAAAAACAGCCATGACTGCTTCAGGGTCGCGGTGATGCAAAACTGTAGCAGCGAAACCAACGACAGAAGCTGTGCCACGCGGAGCAGGTTCCAGAAGAAAGTTTTCTTCTGGTAAGTCAGGAACTTGCTCTTTGAGCAGTTCTGCTTGCTCAGCTACAGTAACAACGAGAATATGTTCCAGTGGGAAGAAACCCTCCAAACGTTTGACTGTAGATTGGAATAGTGTGTCTTCTCCAATGAGCTTGAGAGCCTGTTTGGGCGTTTTACGACGTGACAGGGGCCAAAGCCTTGTTCCGCCGCCACCCGCCATGATAACTGCGTATGTGTGATTGTTTTGTATCATAGTTTGTTATCCGATATTTATGCTTCGTATTCGCCCCGCATCTCGTGTGCGGCGACATAATTCATCCCGCCGACATGGCGTACCATGCCTTTGAGTTCCATCATAACCAGGGTGGATGAAACTTTCTCTACTGCTAAGCCAGTTTTTGCGCGGATTTCATCAACATGCACTGGCTCGTGTGAGAGGGAGCCAAGAAGCTGAACTTCTGTTGCATCTGTGGGCAGGGTTCTTTGTGCGCTGCGATGCGCGGTGATACGCGTCAGGTCAAGAATTTCGAGAATATCACGTGGGCGCAGGAGCGGGTGCGCTCCTTTTTGGATCAATTTATTTGGCCCTTTGCTCTGTGGGGCAAAGATATTGCCAGGTAAGGCAAATATTTCTCTTCCTTGCTCGAGGGCAAAGTTGGCCGTGATAAGCGCGCCGCTGGTCTCCGCAGCTTCTATAACGATCGTTGCCATGGATAGCCCGGAGATGATCCTGTTGCGCGGCGGGAAGTTGGAGCCTTCCGGTGGTGTGTCAGGAGCGTAATCGCTGATGACCGCGCCCGCTTTTTCTACTTGTTGTGCAAGATTGCGATGTTCGGATGGGTAAATCCGATTTACGCCTGAGCCGAGTACGGCAATGGTGCGTCCGCCTGAGTTAAGTGCGGCTTGGTGGGCTATTCCGTCTACGCCGCGAGCGAGTCCGCTGACAATTGTGACACCGTTTTGTGCGAGAAAAGAGGCGACTTCTTCGGTGACTTGTCTCCCGTAAGATGTTACGCGCCTTGTGCCAACAATAGCCACTGCCCAGGCATCTTCTTCGAGAATTTCTCCACGCAAATAAATAATTGGGGGAGGCTGAGATATTTCGCGCAGGCGGGCGGGATAGTCTGCATCATCCCATGTCATTACGCGGATATTCTTGGCGGAAATCTCGTCCCAGAGAGCGTCTAAATCTACTTTGCTACGTGTGTCAACGAAATTTTCAACGATCTTCTTACTAAGGCCAGCCTCATGAAGTTCAGCGGGGGTTGCTTCCCAGGCGGATTTTGCATCGCCAAAGAAATCGAGCAATGCCCGCAAGCGGACTGCGCCAATGCCTTTGACGAGGTTGATGCCGATCCAGTAAGATTTTTCTTTCATTGTTGAGGTGTTATTCCACTAAACCGTCCAGCAGGAAAACGCTCATTTGGGACTGAGCAAGATCAATATCAAGAATGACTTCAGGAATGTCCGGGAGCAGAAGCTCTTTTCCGGATTCAGGTTTGACCAGGTAGACATCATTCGCACCTGTTTTGATGATCTCTTTCAAATTTCCTAAATTTTTCCCTGACGCTTTTTCTATAATTTCCAGCCCAATAAGCTGATAATCGTAGTATTTACCCTCGGGGAGGGGAGGTAGATCGGCGATATTTACGAGAAGATGTTGGTTCCGGAGTTTGCCGATCTCATCACGGTCGTGGATACCCTCAAAGCTGATAAGAATACCTTGGTTATGGGGGCGGCTTGATCTGATCGTGAGTGGAAGACGTTTTTCGCCAACATAAAATATTGCTTCTGGTACAAATTGCTCGGGATGGTCTGTCTGGATCTCAAGCATGATCTCACCGCGCACACCATGGGGGCGGCGCAGTAAACCAACGGCTAAATATACAGGCTCACCTTGTGAATTTGGTGAGCCTGTGTAAACATTTTTTGAAGGTTGCGAGGCTGACATTAGGGGTCGCTTACATCCAGAGAAGCTCGTTTACCTTCTCGTTCTGCAGCTACCCGGAGCAAGGCGCGCATGGCGTTTGCTACCCTGCCGCGTTTTCCGATAACTCGCCCCATATCATCTTTGGCAACGCTCAATTCGATATCTACATGGTTACCAGAGGTGTACTCACGGACATCGACATCTTCCGGTTTGTCTACCAATGAGCGGGCAATATATTCAACTAATTCTTTCATTTTCTGTGCCCTTTCTAATTTCAATGCTTTTGCGAGGAGAGTATTATCCGACGAAGCAATCTATTTGACAGACATGGAGACTGCTTACCCCTAGCGGAGTACACGTCGTCGTAAGGGCATTCTCCTCGCAGAGTCATTTCTAAGTTTAATGAGTTTTCTTAGTCGCGGCGAGTTCTGGGGTTTACGTTGCGTTCTTCCATCATCTTTGCGGATTCAGCCATCAAAACTTCAACTTCTTCGCCCGCTTTGAAGCGCTCATAGCGATCCAGAACACCTGTATAGCCAAAAATCTGTTTTACAGAATCGCTGGGTTGAGCACCGTTCTTCAACCACTCATAAATGCGATCTTCTTTGACTTCAACGGTAGAAGGTTCTGTGCGGGGGTTATAGGTTCCCAAAATTTCAAGGAATTTCCCATCGCGTGGTTTTTCTTTTTCTGCGGCAACGATGCGGTAAGATGCTTGCCCTTTCATGCCTGTGCGGCGTAAACGAATACGAACCATTGGATTATTCTCCTAAATTATTTAGATAGTTTTATTTTTTATTGATAATACTCGAAGCGAAAGTGAGGACGCTAAAGGGGGCGTTTCTTTCATTCTTTTCTTATCCTTAACCAAAGAGACGTGAGAGACCACGCCCCCCAGATTTTTGAAGTTGTTTGAAGAGTTTGCTGGTTTCGCGAAACTGCTTCATAAGCCGATTGACATCTTGCACGGTATTTCCTGAGCCAGCGGCTATCCGTCGGCGACGGCTGGCGTTCAGGAGCTTTGGGTTTTTACGTTCTTGCACGGTCATCGAGCTAAGTATAGCTTCTGTGCGTTTTAGCTGTGCTTCCATTTCATCAGGTGGAACATCTCGTGCGGCTTGTCCCATTTGCCCGGGGAGCATATCCATAATTTGACCGAGCGGTCCCATTTTACGGACTTGCTGCATTTGTTGCATCCAACTTTCGAGCGTGAAATTGCCTTCCATCAAGTCTTTGGCTTGTTTTTCGGCAGTTTCGGCATCGAAGGCAGCTTCAGCTTTTTCGATCAGCCCGATCATATCTCCCATCCCCAAAATGCGGGATGAAAGACGGGAGGGATCGTAGGATTCTAGCGCATCCAACTTTTCACCGGTACCAATAAATTTGATCGGCACGCCGGTTACGGAGCGGATGGAGATCGCTGCGCCCCCGCGAGCATCGCCGTCCATCTTTGACAGGATCAAGCCAGTCAACTGGATAGCATCCCGAAAGCCCTCGGCGATGGGCAATGCCTCCTGCCCGATCATCGAATCGACGACAAGCAGGGTTTCGACAGGGTTGGTGTTCTTGGCTACGGCTCGTAGCTCATCCATCATTTCGCCATCGAGTTGGGAGCGTCCGGCTGTATCGATGATCAGAACGGTGTAACCGCCCTTTTTCGCTTGTTTGAAGGCTTTTGTTGCCAGTTTTTCTGGTTTTAGATCTTCTTCCCAAAAGACGGGGACGTCGATTCTTTCGCCGAGTGCCTGGAGTTGTTGCGCTGCTGCGGGGCGATAGGGATCGCCTGCTGCGAGCATGACACGCTCACCACGCTGCCGGAGAAGTTTTGCTAACTTACCAGCGGCTGTGGTTTTTCCAGCGCCCTGTAGCCCAACGAGCATGATGACGCGTGGTTTTTCTCCGCTCAAATCAAGGGGAGCAGGGTCGCCGAGCGTGGCGATCAGCTCATCGTTAACGATTTTAATGACCTGTTGACCGGGGTTGAGCGCTTTATTGACTTCGGCTCCGGTCGCTTTTTCACGCAGGCTGGCGACAAAGGTTTTGACGACGCTGTAATGCACATCCGCTTCGAGTAGGGCTAAGCGGACTTCGCGCATGGCATTATCTACATCTTCTGCAGAGAGTTTGCCGCGACGTTTGAGTTTGTCAAAGACTTCGTTGAGTCGTCCTGTGAGTGTTTCGAACAAAATATTTCCTGTGTTTGTTGTCCTGAGTAAAAAGCCGTTGAATTTTAGCGCGTAAAGGCTTGATGGTCAAGGGACTTTTTTCGTTAATAATGAAGGAAGCAAAATTTTATAGCTAAAAGAGACCTTTTTAGCGAGTTTTAGCGCGCAGATTTTTGTGCGGGGATATTGTTCTTTAGCGGAATCACCTGAAAATCAGGCGCGTGTCGGTTTTTCATCCTTTAAAGAATATCGTCTAGGCGATCTGTGCCCGCTTCTTTTAGTCCGCGATTATCCGACCAGTCTTTGATGACAAAGGGAATGTAAAGGATAATGCTGGTGACGATCCCCAGTGCTTCCATGTAGAGGAGATAAAGAGGCCATGCTGGGAGCACATCGAGGATACTGGTGGTGGCGGGCTTATGGTTGAGATAGAGATAGTTGCTGCCAATATAAGCGTTAATGAAGTAGACGGCGACCATGTAGATATTGGTGATGATGAAGACGCGCAAGAGGGATTTCCATGTGGGGCGCATTTCTTCGACAAGAGTCATGTATAGTGCGGCAATGATGATGAAACCGTGTGAAATGAAGGTTTGGAAGAAACGGAAGTGAGGAAAGCCGTAGATGCCTATGTCGGGCGTGAGTAGGGCTTGGAGCGCACTGCCAATACCAAGAAAATAGGCAAATTCGTAAATGCGATAACTTTTCTTGATGAGCATCCATGCGCTGAGCCAGATCAGGATGCTGCAAACGTGCAATGGGAGCATTTTTTGAATGGTCCACTCGGAATAGAAATATGCCCAGAGATGCCAGGCAACTTCGTTGACAAGTAGAATAGCTGCCGCAGTGTCGCGAAAATTTTCCTTGTTTTTTTTACTGAATTTTTCACGCGAGATGGCGAGCAACAATATTATGAGTAGAATTGCACCCAGCGCGGCAAAGTGGATGGTATCGAAAAGATGAAAAGCTTCCCCTTGATAATCTGCGGTGAGGTAGGGGGTGATGTATTCCGCAAAAAAGGCGAGGGTTTTATTGATAATGTCTTGGTCCATGATTTTCCTTAAAAACTGATATATGGCATTTATCTAAAGCTCAGAGTGTAATTCTTGCTCGATTTTATCAGCAAGTAGTAAAAACTCTTCTCCCCAGCCGCAATCTATAGATAAATCTTGCAGGTTTGATGTGGGAGCAATTAAGAGCTTGATGTTTCTTTGCTTTTCAGCGATGTCTTTTGTGCTCAAGATAGCGTCAATATCTTTTAGGGCAATAGTGAGGTCTCCGTAGATTCCGTCGCCGTTTTGGATGGTTAGTTTTTTGAGTTTTTTGAGGAGGATTTGCATACTTGTTAATAGAATGTGGCCTTAGCTATTCATTGCATCACGCAGCACGTTCAGACTTTGAATCGGAGTTTCGGGCTTATTTATTAGAACGTGAAGGTGTCGCTATAACTAAATCGAGAAACACTTCTATAGTTTTAAGGGCTTTAAGGCAAAACTCTTTTGTAATGACAACATGATTGTTTTTGTTTAGCAAATTCGAATTTGGTGTGTTTACAAATTTTAGAACATCTTTATTTCTTGAAATATCCCCTTGATTGTGTACAACTGCATTTCTTAAAAGGCTGAAATTTATAATTCTTTCCCATTCGTCCTTATTGACACCATTTTTGGAGTAATTAATATGACGAGCTTTTATCAAGAACGTCATATTTCTGTTTATAACCCCTTTGGTTTTACTTATGTCAGCTAATCTAAGAACGGTTTCCTGTTTTTTTTGGGCAAGTTCTTTTGTGTGTTTGTCTAATTTTATGCAGTGTTTTGTGAATTCGCCTTCGAAGTATGAATAAAGAGCGATGAAAAATGAAGTAAATAGAGTATCTTCAAATGACGATATTTGATTTAATTTATGGTGGTCATATTCTAACTCTGGTGGCATTTGCCCAGAGTCTTGTGGTGGGGTTATTTTTCCTGATTTTATTTTGTCATTGATTTCATCAATACTTTTCACATGGTCTCTTTTTGTTTTTTCTAAAAAAGATGAAAGATTTTCTAAATACTCTGAAAACAACCTGAATTCAAGGTGAAAATCTTGTAATTGTGAAATTAACCAAAACAAATCTTCTTTTTCCTTATCTGGGTTTGAGTTTTGGTTCATTTATATTTCCCTATGGTTTGCATACTATGCCCTTACACTCCCAACCACTGACTCGCCGCCTCCGCCAACTCATGCAGCGGCGCGACTTTAGTGGTGCATTGGGGCAAGGATTCTATAAATAATCGCCCGTATTGTTTTGTCTGGACTCGCCTATCAAAAATAACGACCACGCCGCGATCTTGTGCGGAGCGGATCAGGCGTCCAAATCCTTGCCTGAATTGGAGAATAGACTCAGGGAGATAGTATTCATGAAAAGCATTTTCATAAAGTTCTGAACGTGCCGCGATTAGCGGGTCAGAGGGCACGCCAAAGGGGATTTTGGCAATCGCTACGATAGAAAGATCATCGCCGGGGATATCTACCCCTTCCCAGAAAGAGCGCGTGCCGAGCAAAACAGCCGCTTCGCTCTCTTTGAAGCTCTCCAGCAAAGAATTTGGCGATGCACCGCCGCCCTGCTCAAAGACGACAATGCCCTGATTTTTGAGCGGGGGGGCGATCGCTTTCGAAGTCCGTTTGAGTTGGGCATACGATGTAAATAACGCGAGCAAGCGTCCACCAGCAGCGATTCCGAGCTGCGTTAGGGCGCGCTCCATTGCTTCAGCATATCCCTGTTGATTGGGTTCTGGAATATCGCTGGGGATATAGAGCAGCGTCGAACTCTCATAATCAAAAGGAGAACCCAGCGCAAGGGTTTCGGCATCTATCGCGCCCAGCGCATTTTTCATATAGTCGAAAGTCCCGTGTGTGGTCAGCGTTGCCGACGTGAGAATAACGCTTTCTTTTTTATGCCAAATATGCTTCTCGATCAGCCCGCCAACATGCAGCGGCGCGGCTTGCAGGGTCAGTTTATTATATTTGGGGTGAATTTCCACCCAATAAACCGTTTCGGGCGCAGGTTCCATGATCATGCCATCGAGATTACTCTGCACCTCTATCAAACGGCGGGTGGTATTGCTCAGGCTGCCCATTGCGTCTTCGAGCGTATCTGCGCCGTCGGCATAAAGCTCAGCAGATGCCTGATGAAGCTCCTTGAGCAAATTGAGTAAAAGTTTTATGGTGCTATTTGTCTCTTCCCAGGTAAATTCTACATCTTCCCAGACGGGCAGGGTGCGCGTAGAAGGCACAACCCGCTCTTGCCAGGCATAATTATTATTGCCTTTATCGCCACGCTGGTATTCGGCAAATTCTCCAATAGTATTGAAAAATACCCGAACTTGCTCCTGCACCCGAAAAGCGAGATCGGTGGCCCTCTTCACTTTTTGCGTTAAAAGGGCTTGGTCAGACGGACGTAAATTTTGGCTTGCTTCCGCCAAAAGAGCACCCAGCGCCCCCGACTTGGATCCGCCAAGCTCGCGCATCAATCGATTCATATTCGAAGGAGTGACCATGAAACTCAGCGCGCTCGTGGTTGCATTTTCGAGATGATGAGCCTCGTCCACAATCAAATACTCATACTCGGGCAAGACGCGGCTGCCTGATGCAATATCAGCTAGCAAAAGAGCATGGTTAACGATCAAAATATGCGCCGATTGCGAGGCCTGTTTTGCCTGGTTAAAAGGACAACTTCCACCAGTGTGCTTCATACAGGTTTCTGTCGTGCAGGCATCATCTTCGGCGGAGACTCGCCGCCAAATGGCGCGCTCGTCGGGACCTGTTAAATTGATCTCGGCTTTATCGCCGCTTTTATTTGTTTGTAGCCAAACAAGGATTTTTGCAAGAACGCGCATTTCTTCTTTATTGCTCGGGCCTCTTCGACGTAGGATGCTCAAAAGGCGCGGACAAAGATAATTGCCGCGTCCCTTCATTACGCTGGCACGCAAGTCAATATCAAGAGCGGCAGCGAGATTCGGAATATCCTTTTTGATCAGTTGGTCTTGCAAGTTGATCGTATTTGTGGAGATCACCACGCGTGTATTATTCTGTATCGCCCACATTGCGGCAGGGACAAGATAGGCAAAAGATTTTCCAACGCCTGTGCCGGCTTCGATTAGGTAATGTCGGCTATTGGAGAAAGAATCAGCAACAACCTGGAGCATTTCCACTTGTTCAGGGCGGTACTCATAACTTTCAAAATATTTTGAGAAAGCACCGCCATATTCCAGTACAGAGGAGGCTTCTTCGGGGTCGAGCATGATCGGGTCAGAAACAGCTTGCAGAGGAGCATGTTTCTCCTCCTGTCGTGAAGGGAATAAATTTCTCTGTGCCCCTTTTATTTTTATGCCGCCTTTAGCTTGTGCACGTAAAATTTGCTGGAAGACCCAATTCCCGTCCCAGTCAATTGGCTCTCCCTGACGAACGATCTCGGCGATCAGTTCAATGGGGAGATTTTCTGCCATCTCAAAAAGGCGTGCAAAAACGCCTTGTGTTGCCTTTGCATCGTCGAGTGCGCGATGGGCGTTAAAAAGCGGGATACCGAGAGATTGACTGAGTGCGCCTAATTTATAACGTCCCGCTGAAGGGAGCATTACAGCCGCTAATTCGTAAGTATCAATGGCGATATTGTGTGTCAGAAGATCATATTGTTGCACAAATCCCAGATCGAAACGGACGTTGTGTCCGATGACAGGTGCATCTCCGACAAAGGCTTCAAACTCCCCAAGCACATCGTGGATATTCGGCGCGCCACGTACCATTTCGTTGCTGATATTGGTCAACTGCGTGATAAAGCTCGGAATGCTGCGCCCGGGGTTGATGAGCATCGAGAATTCGTCTTCAACGCGTTTTTCATTAAAACGAATCGCGCCAATTTCGATAATAGCATCGCTTTTAGGGTTTAGGCCTGTGGTTTCAAGATCAAATGCAACGAGTGTGGTCATGGGGAGTCCAGTAGTTAGTGGTCAGTATTCAGTAAAAATATGCTTGAGCGGAGATTGAGTAGGCATCTTTTTGCCGTATCGAAATCGTAGCGAGTTTTCACTTCTCACTCATCAAGCATCACGCACTTAACGCATCATTTACCGCTTTAATCTCTTTAGCCGTAATTGGTGCTTCTTTCGCCATTTTGCGGATAAAGGGTTTTAGTTTTTTCAAGTGTAGAGTAGGTACGGGGGCATCGTCCGCTTCAACTTCAACGGTTTTGCTCGTAAAAACCAATGCTGCTTGAATGGGCGGAATTTGCTCTTCCGGCATTTCTTTTTTGAGCGCTTTCGTGAGTTTGTCTGCAAAAGCGCCTGCATCAAGATCGGGGCGACTCATGCTTTCTTGTCCGAAAACTTTCATGTAGCTTTGTGTGAAACCGCCACCTTTTGTTTTCCATTTTTTGCCATCGTAGATGATTGTTCCATGTTGATGAAAAGGAAGTAGGAGCCAAATGCCGGCAGGGCCTACTAAAAGATTAGGTACAGGGCTGGAATAGTGGTAGAGCGTATATTCTCCAGGAATTCCTTTTAGACCCTGGTCAAGCAATTCGTCTGGGCGCGGGCTGCGCCCCCAGCGATTGCCAAAATAAATGCCAACTTGTGAGAGGATGAATCCAACCAAAAGCGCGCCAATAGATATATTGAATAGCTCTGGCTTTTGGAATGAGATATACATCCCAAGGCCAAGAATAACGAGAGAGGAAAGACTTGTTGCCTGTCCAATTTTTGCGTTACGTTTGATGAGTTTTTCGTTGCTGATAATTTTCATTTGAGTTTATCCTACGTTTTATTCTGAAAGTGGAAAATGAGAAGTGAAGAGTGATGAGTGAGGCATATTTCTTTTTCACTTCTCACTTATCACTCAGCGCAAATTATTTCTTTACAATCGCCTCGCGCATCGAAGCCAATACATCTGTTTCGACGGCTTCTTTTGCAGCACGAATTGCATTTTTGATCGCACTTGAATCTGAACTGCCATGTCCGATGAAGACTAAGCCATCTACGCCTAAAAGCGGTGCTGCGCCTACGTCACTGGGATCAAGAGCTTCTTTGACTGCGCCCAATGCTGGTTTTAGTAAAAGCCCGCCAATTTTGGTCAGGATATTACCATTCATTATTGCGAATTTGATCTTGTTGATGAGCAAAGTTGCTACAGCTTCGGATGTTTTTAGCATTACATTGCCGGTGAAACCATCGGTAACCGCCACATCTACCTCGCCACGGATAACGCCTTTCCCCTCGACGTTGCCGGTGAAATTAATATCCAATTCTTTCAGGAGGGGATAAGTTTCGCGCACCAAACTTGACCCTTTGCCTGCTTCCTCGCCGTTAGAGACAATCCCGACTTTGGGTTTGGTCACGCCCCATACTTTTTCGACATAGATACTGCCCATAATGGCAAACTCTACAAGGTTGCGAGGTTTACAATCTGGGTTTGCGCCAATATCTAGTACGAGGCATTTTCCTGTTTCGGTGGGAAAAGTGGGGGCGAGAGCGGGGCGATTAATGCCTTTCAAACGTCCTAGGCGGAAGAGAGCTGTGACCATCGCTGCGCCGGTGTTTCCAGCGGTGACAAAGGCATCTGCTTCGCCGTTTTTGACAAGGTCAATGGCGATGGCCATCGAGTTTTGGGCATCTTTATGGCGTGCCTTGCGGACGAGGTCGTCGCTTTTATCGTCCATGGTCAGCATTTCGGGGGCGCGGACAATGCGAATGCGCAGGTCTTTGTTTTGCGAATGAGATTCTATTTTTTCTCGAATCTGTTTTTCGTCGCCGACCAAGATCAGGTCAAGGTCGTATTCCTGTGCAGCCATTACAGCACCATGCACATCTACATCGGGATAATTATCTGAGCCCATTGCGTCGAGGACTATTGTCGTCATCTATCTCTCTCCTAAATTGAAAATCTTCTTGACATTGTGTAGAAGCTGATTATAATACCTTCTGCGTTTGCGCTGGTGGCGGAATTGGCAGACGCGCTAGGTTGAGGGCCTAGTGAGGGATAACCTCATGCGGGTTCAAGTCCCGCCCAGCGCACAAAAGAGAAATGCCCGACAATTGCCGGGCATTTCTCTTTGTTTTAACAAGAGACCCGAAAGGTTTTATTAGAGCGCATTTTTTATTAGACGATTTTAGAAGCATAGATTCTGGTCTAATTAAGGCGCGATTGAAACCTTTCGGGTCTGGGGGCAACGATAAAAAAGTTTGGCTAATGTTGCAAAATTTGCGATAAGAAGAGCTTTGTGCGCTCTTCTTTGGGGTTATTGTAGAGGTCATGCGGGGTGGTGTGTTCTACGATGAGGCCTTCGTCCATAAAGAGGACTTCATCTGCGGCAGAGCGGGCAAAACCCATCTCGTGTGTGACGACGACCATGGTCATGCCTTCTTTGGCGAGGTCGAGCATTACGTCTAGCACTTCTTTAATCATTTCAGGGTCGAGGGCACTGGTTGGTTCATCGAAGAGCATGATTTTTGGATTCATCGCCAAAGAACGCGCAATAGCAACGCGTTGTTGTTGCCCACCAGAAAGATTTGTAGGGTAAGCATCTGCTTTTTCCGGGATACCCACGCGGATAAGTTGTTTCATAGCAATTTCTTCGGCTTCTTCTTTAGAGCGACCGCGCACTACTTTTTGGGCGACGGTCACATTTTCTAATGCTGTCAGATGGGGGAATAAATTGAAGAGTTGGAAAACCATGCCCACTTCGGCACGTATGGCATTGAGTTCTTTTTCTTTTTTGCCTAGGTGTTTGCCATCGATCCAGACTTCACCACTGGTGGGTACTTCAAGGTGATTGATGCAGCGGAGCATGGTCGATTTTCCCGAGCCGCTAGGCCCGATGACGACAATAACTTTTCCTTTTTTGACAGTCAGATTAACGCCATTGAGTGCTTTAATGCTGTCAAAATGTTTATATAGGTCTTTAATAACGATCATATCGTGTGACTCAGTCATGTTTACGTAACCGCCTTTCCATAACTTGGACTAAGAGAGAGAGAACAACTGTGATTGTGAGATACATAATGGATACAGTAACGTATGCTTCCCTGAACCGAAACGTGCTTCCGGCATATAAACGTGAGACTTGGGTAATATCGCGTACCGCCAAAACAGACACTAGCGATGAGTCTTTTACCATGGCGACAAAATCATTGCCCAACGCGGGGAGTACGTTCCGCACCGCTTGCGGGAGGATGATATGCCGCATCGTTTGACCGTAGCTCATTCCCAAAGAGCGTCCCGCTTCCATTTGTCCGCGCCCGATTGATTGGATGCCTGCGCGGAAAATCTCTGCCAGAAACGCGCCATAAGTGATGGAGAGCGCAAAAATAGCACGCCCATTCATAGTGAAGGCTTTATTGCCAAATCCGCTTAATGTTTCTCCAATAGAAGCTAGCCCGATTGTAGTGAGCCACACACCCAAGGCATTTATTCCATCAACAAGCATTGGAACGCCAACAAGGGCAATGAAGAAAATGAGTACTAGCATGGGAATGCCGCGTATCAATTCGACATAGAGACGAGATAGATTATTGAAGAAAAGATTTTTTGATATGCGCCCCAAGCCAGCTAATAATCCAAGCATAAGAGCAAAGACATAGGCTATCAGCGAAGTTTTGATGGTGATTTGAATGCCTATTTTGATGAAGTTGAAGGCTTCCTGATAGTTTTCTTTGGTCAGGAAAATGTAAATTGCCCAAACAAAAATTAGAACAAGTCCTAAGAACCACCATGAAATATCTTTGAGCTGCATGCTGGCTTTTTCGTCTGAAACGGGGAGGCTATTATCCATAGGTGTTTCCTTCTCCAAATATATTGTTTTTTTTACGAGACTATTTGAATGAATGTTGATTTGTGGGATGGTTATTTGTTTCAGAAAGTTTCCTTAGCGACAAATAACGACTTTTCACTCAAATAAGAATAGACGAAGTTTATCATTTGTGCAAGGGCGCGCATAATTTTTTAGCCAAAATTTACCTTGTGCTTTAATCTGATAATCGTTTCTGAGTGGTAAAATCTCTTTGTATCCACATTTCGGAGGAACCCCTAAAATGAGCGCTGTTTTCCCCAGTATAGAATGGTTAGAATCTCTTAAAGAGAAGCTGAATAATGACGAAAAATATGCCCAGGTCGCAAAAAAATGGGAGGGCGATATGCTCTGCCAACTTGACGCGGACGACAGACTTGAAAAGCAGATGCTTCTTTATATAGACCTTTGGCATGGCAAATGCCGTGAAGTTGCCATTTGGGATGAAGTTGGCGAGAAGAAACCAGCCTTTATTCTCAAAGCCTCCTACACCAATTTTCTGCGTGTTTTGCAGGGTGATCTTGATCCCATGCAAGCGATGCTGACCCGAAAACTTGGCGTAAAAGGCAACATGGCAGTCATGATGCGAAGCGTTCCCACTGTTTTGGATTTTGTTCGCTGTGCCAGCGAAGTGACTGATAAAGCCTTATAATTTTTTATCACAAAAGCACGAAGAACTCGTAGTTTTTCTCTGTGTTCACTAAGAAATTCTTTGTGAACTTTGTGTCTCTGTGGTGAGACAAAACTTTTGAACTAAATGCTCATGCAACCAATCCTGAAAATCAATCTCTCCAAACAAAGCTTCGAAAATTACGAAATTCCCGCTGAATGGCAGCGCGATTATCTTGGTGCTGCCTCCCTTGCCGCACGGATTTTATATGATAGCCTGACTGCCGAGCTTGATCCGCTTTCGGCGGATGCGCCGCTGCTGATTTTGACCGGGCCGCTCACGGGGACATTTGGTCCCGCCACCGGACGTTTTGTTGTGACCGGAAAATCTCCCGCCACGCGCCTGTGGGCGGAATCCAATGTGGGGGGGGGGTGGGGTGTCGAATTACGCAAATGCGGCTACGATGGGATATGGGTAACGGGAAAAAGCGATTCTCCTTTCTACCTTTCATTAAACGGAAGCAAGCCAGAATTAAGAGCGGCTGCCCATCTTTGGGAGCAGGATACGTATGAGATTCAGAAATCCATAAAAGCGGAATCAGGCTCAAAATCTACAAAAGTTTTTGGGATTGGCATCGCGGGAGAAAATCAAATCCCTTTTGCGGGCATTTTTTGCGATCATGGACGCGCGGCTGGACGCACGGGCTTGGGCGCGGTGATGGGCGCGAAAAATCTCAAAGCGATAGCGGTGCAGGGGCGTGGGGAAATACCGCTTGCAAAGCCAGATGAATATAAGAAATTACGAATGGCGGCAAACCGCGCGCTGAAAGATGACGCACTAACGAGCGTGATGAGCGATCTTGGCTCCGCGGGCGCGGCGGAGTATCTCGATTATCTGGGTGAAATGCCGAAAAAGTATTTCAGTGCGGGTACGCTTGAAGGCTCAGAAAAAGTCTCTGGTTCGAGCGTCGCCGAGACAATTTTGGTCGGCAAAAAGGCTTGTCATGGCTGTGTCATCGCTTGTGGCCGTGTTGTTGATTTAGGCGACGGCGAGAAACGCAAAGGACCTGAATATGAAACTTTGGTCGGTTTTGGTCCTAATCTTGGGTTGACTGATGCCCTTTTTGCGACCCGCATGGGCGAGCTTTGCGATCGCTACGGCATGGACGTGATCTCGGCAAGCGGCGTGCTCGGGCTTGCGTATAGCCTTTTCGAGCAAGGCATTATTTCTACCGAAGATACGGGCGGGCTTGCGCTTTCTTGGGGTAACGCCGAAGCTGCCGAAACGCTTTTGCACCAAATGGTACGCCGTGAAGGTTTTGGTGCGTTACTCGCCGAAGGCACATTGGCTCTTGCTCGCCAATTTGATGCAAAATCTCAAGCTGTGCAGGTCAACGGTTTGGAGCTTGCCTATCACGATCCGCGCGGGGCATCGGGCATGGCGCTTGTTTATGCTACTTCGCCGCGTGGAGGCTGTCATAATCAATCCGATTATTTCCTTGCCGACATTGGGCAGGTCGATGATGCTCTCGGGCTTGAGTATTTTGACCGCCATGCAGGTGCAGAAAAAGCTACCAATGTCGCCCGTCATCAGGATTGGCGTACGGTCGGCAACGCCCTTGTACTCTGTCATTTTGCCAATGTCCCGCCCGAAACAGTTTTGGATTTGGTGAACGCCGCCTGTGGTTTGGACTGGGATTTGGATGAGCTGATGCGCTCCGGCGAACGTGCCTGGAATCTCAAACGCCGGATCAACCTTAATTTGGGCTTGCTCGGTGCCAATGATTGTCTGCCCGCCCCCATGCTAAAAGCTCTCCCCAACGGGGGCGCGGAAGGATACATCATCCCTTTCGATGAGATGCTCGCTGCCTACTACATTGCCCGTGGTTGGGGTGAGGATGGTGTGCCTCTGCGCGAGAAGATGGATGAATTAAATTTAGGTAGTCTGTAGAAGGATTTACACAAAGCATTTTTTTCTAATTGCAATGCTCTGCGTTGCAATTGCTCTACTATAGTCCAACGCAGAGCGTTGGAACAAGGACAATAAATCATGAAATATATATCTGTTGAAGAAATGCGGAATATCGACGTTCAAACCGATGCAGTTGGCGGGGTTTCTTTCGCGCAATTAATGGAAAATGCAGGACGTGGAATCGCCGATATTATTCTCGATTTGCCTGATAGTATGGGCAGCGGAAATACGATAATAGCTCTCGTTGGTCCCGGCAACAACGGCGGGGATGCGCTCGTAACCCTCGACTTGCTCGCCGCTGAAGGCTGGGATGTGACTGCCTATCTTTTCAAACGCAAGGTAAAAGATGATCTGCTCGTCGAACGCGTCAAAATTGCGGGTGGGGAGATCGTTCTTTCTCAAAGCGACAAAGATTTTGAAAAGCTTCGGGCTTTGGCAAAAGAAAAATCTGTATTTCTCGATGGGTTACTGGGCACTGGTATAAAATTGCCGCTCCGCAAAAATGCAGCAGATTTACTCGCAGCAGCGGGAGATGCCCTCGAAAGTGTGGGATGGGAACCTTATATCGTCGCCATAGATTGTCCCTCTGGTGTGGACAGCAACACTGGTGATGTCGCGGCTGAAACCATCCCTGCTGACGTGACTGCGACGATGGCAGCTATCAAATTTGGCTTGCTGAAATTGCCCGCCTTCGAGATTTGTGGCGAGATCGCTGTCGTTGATATTGGCGTGACGGACAAAGTCCCCAATTGGGTGGCGGTTAAGAATTTTGTCGTTGATGAAGATTATGTTTCTGCCCTTTTGCCGGAGCGTCCACTTGATGCGCATAAAGGGACATTTGGCACAGCTCTCATTGCAGCAGGATCGGTTAATTATACTGGTGCGGCGTTATTGGCTGGAAAAGCGGCTTATAGAATTGGCGCGGGACTAGTGACATTGGCAATCCCTTCGGCTTTACATAGTACATTGGCAGGACAATTTCCCGAAGCGACTTGGGTACTGCTCCCGCATAAAATGGGCGTTGTTGCAGCAGATGCGGCGACTGTTCTTCTGGAAAATATCGAGAGAGCAACTGCGCTTCTTATAGGTCCTGGCTTTGGGATGGAAGAAACAACGCGCGAGTTTATCGAAAATTTGCTAAAGATGAAGAATGGCGCAAAGAAAAGTAGCGTAGGAATCGGTTTTGTTCATGGTGAAAATAAAGAAGAATATAAAAAAGAACTTGCATTGCCCCCTTTGGTTTTTGACGCAGATGGTTTGAAATTGCTTGCCAAAATTGAAAAATGGCATGAGCTTATTCCTGAAACGGCTGTTTTGACTCCACACCCTGGTGAGATGGCAGAGATGACAGGGCTTTCTATTGGCGACATTCAGGGAAATCGCTTGGAAGTTGCGCGAGAATATGCTCAGAAATGGGGGCATGTTGTTGTGTTGAAAGGAGCGTTTACGGTCATTGCTGCGCCAACTGGTGAGACTTATACTCTTCCTGTTGCGTCTCCCGCATTGGCGCGTGCTGGCTCTGGCGACGTTTTGGCGGGGCTGATCGTTGGTCTTCGTGTGCAGGGGCTAGATGCGCTTCAATCAGCGGTAGCCGGTTCATGGATCCATGCGCAAGCGGGGCTAACGGCGGCAGAGATGATCGGGGTATCGGCATCCCTTTTGGCGGGTGATATTTTGGCTTTTGTGCCGAATGTGTTGGCGGATTTGGAATAACGGTTTAATATTGAAGGTTGGAGGGGCAGATGGGCGTTAAACGGTACCCAACCCAAAACAAGGGCGAAGCGGTTTTTCATCCCAAATAAAAAAGGACGCTCATCAGAGCGTCCTTCAACTTTTAAACCTTAAACTTTCAACCCAGTTCTTATTCGCTTAAGAATTTTTCCAGCGAACCTTTGCTAATTCTATAGGCATTACCGAGTTTTTTTGCTTTCAAGTCACCAGCGGTGATGGCTGCCATCACATCTTCTTGAGAAACTTTCAAAATTGCGGCGGCTTCGGCGGGAGTCATGACGGAAGGCATTCCACCGCTTGCGGCAGCAGGAGCGGCTTGTTGTTGTGGTTTCGCAGTTGCGCCAGATGTGGCGTTTTGCATCAAATTTCCGATGCCCATGCCCGCGCCAATACCGGCGGTGAGACCTGCGCCGCCACCTTCGTTTTGGGCTGCGTCACGCATGGCATCTGCGGCTTGGAGCTGGGTGTAAGTTGCCATATCGAGCATCCCCATATCGCGCAATTCCTGCGCCGATTTGGAGGAGGGTTTCAAGTTGCCGATGTAGAAAGATTTGAGTGTCAGACCGAGGGCAGCAAAATCAGGTTGGGCTTTTGCGCGCACGCCTGCACCGAGTTCTTCGGTCAGACCGATCATTTCTAACACGCTGTTTGTTGCGCCTGTTTCGCCGAGCAAGTCAGCAAGTTTGGAGAGCAACATGGTGCGTAGACGATCATCAATATCATCCATCATATAGGATGCTTTTGCGCCGACTACTTGGGTTACAAATTGTTGCGGGTCGCTGACTTCAATGGAATAAGTGCCAAAACCTTGCAGGAGCGCAACACCCAAACCCACGCCCGGATTACGGACGATAATCGGTTGCGGCGTGCCCCATTTTAGTTCGGGAAACTCTTTCATCGAGACAAAATAAACCTCTGCCGGGAAAGGTGTGCGGTTGTTGAAGGCTTTGCCTATGAAATCAATTACTTTGGGGATATTCCCTGTCGCGATCGTGTGGCGACCAGGACCAAATTTATCCAGTGCCTGACCATCGCGGAAGAAAACAGCATTTTGCGACTCGCGTACAATTACTTGCGAGCCAATTCTATAGTCACCGATCCCAGATTCGGGGAAACGATGTACAAGCTCGTTGTCCATTTCATCGGAATATTCAATTACGTCAAAAATTCTTGCCATCTTTTTCTCCTTATGAATAAATCACAATAACGTCTACATTATAGCGTATTCAATCTACGTTTTTCTGTCTAATTTGGTTGTGAATTAGGTACTCATCTTCTCGCCCGTTCCGCCGTTTCGGATCATCAGAACCTCTGCCATAATGCTGACAGCGATCTCCTCTGGCGTTTCGGCTTCAATTTCAAGACCGATGGGTGAGTGAACTTTGGCATATTTCTCTTCTGGGATGCCTCGCTCTTGTAATAAACTTGCTGCCGCTAACCAGCGTCGCTTTGAGCCAATTACGCCGATATATGCAGCATCACTCTCTAATAGATCAGGCAATGCGACAGCATCCACATCCGCGCCGCGCGTTGCCATGACGATATAGGTTTGTGAGTTAATTTTGAGATGCTCGGTGATCTCATCCATTGCTACAGGGAGATACTCATCTCCACCGGGTATATGCTCCGGTGTGCAAAACTCGGCTCTATCCTCGGCGACGACAACATGAAAATCGAGCCATTTGGCTAAATATGCAACCGCTTTCCCAACGTGACCGGCACCAATTAATAGAAGGGTAGGATTAGGCAAAATAGGCTCCACAAAGACCTCCACTGTCCCGCCGCAAATGCCGGGATCGCCTTTTGACGGGTCAGACATATTATAGGTAAGATAACGGGCTTCGCCGTCTTGCATGGCCTCCTGTGCTGCTACATGGACGCGTCTCTCCAATTCCCCGCCACCGACTGTGCCGATAATATTCCCATCTGCGTAAATGAGCATCTTGCTCGTTCCATGACGCGGTGTTGAGCCTTTGCTGCGCACAATTGTTGCGAGCGCAGCAATCTGATTAGTTTCTTCAATTTCTGCGAGTGCTTGATAGATTGTTTTCATTTTTTAAGAAACATTCCTTTAGAATAATGTTTATGGACAGATTAAATGTTTTGTAAACGCTGATAGTAGTTTCTCAACCATTGATTTGACCAGCCCATAAGTGTGGTCTGGCGGACGATGCTGAGAACATCAGCGCGCGTAATTTTTGCGCCACTCAAGATCACATTCATATTGTCGCGACTTAGGGCAACGGTTTTTTTTGCGAAAAAGAGCGGCCACATGCAAGCCAGTCGAATCCCATGGTGGCTCTGGGGTATAGTGATTATATATTCTAATCCATGTTTCAAGTGAGTTTCTGCTTTGTTGGCGAGGAGGTTGACCACTTGTAGAGCGCGATTCGTGTTCTCTTGCGCGAAGAGGCTGTCTCTTGTTAGTCCCAGAGGCTCGTAAAAAGTACGAGGGACAAATACCCAGCCTCGCTCATAATCTTTACGTAATCCACGAATGATATTGACTGTTTGTAATGCCAACCCAAAATGGCGCGCCAGAGGTCGCATTACGGATTCTTTCTTCTGAAAAGCTGAGGAATAGTACCCAAAGAGATCGGTTAGCAGATGGCCGACACGCCCCGCAACTTGATACATATAATCATCCATCTCTTCTTCTGTATTTACAATAGGGCCATGCTCTTGCCAGCGCGCCATCCCCAATGAGGATTGGATAACATGGCTGATAATGATCTCCTGGATTTTTTCAGGAAGTTGATGCAATGCATCGAGGAGTTGGTCAGCAGACTGTGCGACATAAACTTCGGGATCGCTTGTGTCCAGATGTGCAATCTTCTTTGTTAGCGAAGTGATTGGCATTTCCCCTTCTAGTACCTGCACCCAAAGACGGAGCAGTTCGGTCTTATGTTCTGTGGCTAGTGTTTCATTGTCTTCGAGGCAATCTGAGACGCGTAACAATAAATAGGAAACCATGACTGCCTCGCGCAGGGAGGCAGGCAGGCGTTCTATTGAAATGGCAAAAGTTCGGCTTACGCTATGCAGCATTTCACGAAGGTTCATATCGGCGACTCCATTTTTTTTGTGTTTTACGATACTTGGTACGTTTGTTTTTCTAAGTGATTTTATCCTAAATTATTTTTCCTATGATAATTCTTTCATGACAACAAAAAAGAGCGACCAAGTAGTCGCTCTTTTTAATCTCAATTTTCTAAAATTATTTCCCTAATGCCTCTCTTGCACGTTTTGCCGCACGTCCGCGTTTGGTACTGTCCAAAATTCTTTTGCGGATGCGAATTGATTCGGGGGTTACTTCAAGCAACTCATCGTCAGAAAGATATTCGATGCACTCGTCCAAGCTCATAATGCGTGGCGGCGTTAGGCGAATTTCCATATCGGCACCGGAAGAACGCATATTGGTTAGATGCTTCTTTTTACAAACATTCAAATCCAAATCTTCGTTTTTGACACGCTCACCAACGACCATGCCTTCATAAACTTCGACTCCCGCGCCCAAGAAAAACGAGCCGCGATCTTCACCGTTTTTCAATGCAAAAGCGGTTGTTTTCCCAGCTTCCCAGGCAACGAGCGAACCAGTTTGACGTGTTTCCATCGGACCAGCCATTTTTTCGTAGCCGTGAAAATTGGTGTTCATAATGCCTGTGCCATGTGTGGCTGTCAAAAACTGGTAGCGGAACCCGAGCAAGCCACGTGTAGGAACAACATAGGTCACGCGTGTAGTACCATCGCCACCATCTTGCATTTCGAGCATGCGCCCACGTCGTTTACCAAGCATCTCGATCACAGAACCGATCGTTTCAGGGCTACTCTCAATAAAAACCTTCTCATAAGGCTCTTCTTTTGTGCCATCGTCGCGCTCACGGAAAATAACTTCGGGGCGAGAGACTTGTAATTCATAGCCTTCGCGGCGCATGGTTTCGATCAAAATTGCCAGATGCAACTCACCGCGCCCAGAGACTACGAAGTTTTCAGCGCTATCGGTTTCATCAACACGCAAAGCGACGTTTGTGCGCAGCTCTTCAAAGAGACGTTCACGAATTCGGCGGGATGAGCCCCAGCGCCCTTCACGACCAGCAAAGGGGCCTGTGTTAACACCAAAAGTCATGCGGACGGTCGGTCTTTCAACGTGGATGGTGGGTAAAGCAACGGGATTTTCAGGGTCAGCAAGGGTTTCGCCAATAGAGATGCCTTCCAAACCTGCCAGCGAGATGATCTCGCCCGCACTTGCTTCCGGGACTTCAACTTTATCAAGGCCCTCGTGCGTGTATAAATAACGTGCCTTCTCAGGCAGATTCTGCCCATCTGCTGTTAGGCGGGCGAGTTTTTGATTGGCAACTATTTTCCCTGCGAAAACACGACCAACGGCTGTTACACCGCGATATTCGTCATAACCAAGTGTGGTAACGAGCATCTGTAAGGGTGCCTCTGCATCCACAACGGGAGGTGGTACCTGGCGCAGAATCGTTTCAAATAGCGGTTGCAAGTTTGGGCTAAGGTCGACCGAAAATCCTGCTTGAGCAGAGGTCGCTTTAGCATAGACGACGGGAAAATCCGCTTGTTCTTCTGTTGCGCCCAAGTCGATAAAAAGGTCAAAGGTTTCGTTAAGAACACGTTCCACATCTGCATCTTTTCGGTCAACTTTGTTGATCACAACAACCGCTTTATGACCAAGCAGAAGGGCTTTTTTGAGTACAAAACGGGTTTGCGGCATGGGGCCTTCAGCGGCATCGACGAGAAGCAGAACGCCATCGACCATATTGAGCACACGCTCAACTTCGCCGCCAAAATCGGCATGGCCGGGGGTGTCGACGATATTGATCTTTACATCTTCTTTGGTTTCGGGATCAGGGATGGTGATGGCGGTACTCTTGGAGAGAATGGTAATGCCACGCTCGCGCTCGAGGTCATTAGAATCCATGACGCGCTCAGCAACCTGCTGATTTTCGCGGAAGGTATGTGCCTGACGGAGGAGGCCATCTACAAGGGTGGTTTTGCCATGATCGACATGGGCGATGATGGCGATATTACGAAGATCGGTTCGGGTAGTTTTCATAGTTTAGAGGGTAGTAGGGGCGACCCGTTGTGATGAGAAAGAAAAGTTTCTCTTGATAATTATTTCAGCAAAAAAACAATGTTTCGCCAGAACATTAGAGGGTCGCCCTTACGCAATAATGTTCTTTTCTTCTTGTCTACTGCAATATAACACACAAAAACCTCGGCGTTTGTGAGCCGAGGCAGGTTTCAGCGTTCAAGTGGGCAATAGTTTATCAGAGAGAGGGTGTTTTGGGAAGGGGTAGTCACTATTATTTGCACAAGTACACGAAGTAATATTAATCACTTCCACCACTTGCTCCTGGCAAAACGGGACTAACATATATTTTTTCCCAAGATGTGTCTGATTTAAGAAAAATCCACCCTCCATAGGGTAAAGACTGAGCAAAGCTTTGACCTTCTTCTAAAGTATTATAGGGATAATCCTCAGTTCCTTCTTCCGCCCCAACATAATCAGGATCTACGTAAATAATTCGAGGAACACCAACTATAGGAGTGGCAATATAAGTAACTGTAGAGGCTACAGGTGTAGGCGTTGCAAAGGGCGTTTTTGTTACAATACTTGGTGTCTGTGTAGCTGAAAATGTTTTAGGCACGACAAACACCGTATTTGTTTCTAAAATGACAGCCGTACTTGTCACAGATGAAGATGCCAAATCCAGTTGATTAGACAAAAGATTAATGCCACCAATCACAACCACAGTAAATGCTACCAAAAGAAAACCTATGATTCTGTAACGCCATAAATTTTTCCATCTATAGCTTTTTCTTATACCGGTTCCTCTTTTTTTTATCATCCCATTAAACAAAGCTGCTTTATCCGCAGCATCTTTCTGCTCTTTTGCAATTCTTCCGACTTCAATGGGAACAGGATGTAATACTGTATCTAAAGCTATGGCAAGATATCTGCTATGCAATCTCTCCATAGCTTCACCAAAATAAGCATATGGTATTTCAAGCCCATTATATTTTTTTAGGCTGCTCAATTTTCCTGAAAGTTTTTCTATAGTATCAGGAGAAGAGAAATTAAACCCGTCAAATAACAAAGGAATAATGTTTCGCTTTTCGTCAATCGCTGTTTCGATTTCTCTTCGCAACCAATCATCAGCATTACTACAGCGATTTAGAGCAGATGGAGTCAAAATCAAAATAAAATGAGCACGTGCTTTTATGTTTCCAATAATGCTCTGCTCAAAATCCCCACTTGAAATATTGGTGAAATCAAAAAACACATCATATTTTTTTGCGGTCAGGTATTGATATACAGCCAAGGCCCAAGAAATATCCTTGCGTCGATAGCTAATGAAGACAGTTTTTTCAATGCGAGCCATATATCATTTCCAAAAAAGTTGAATATATCGCATTCTGCGATATTAGAGAGCATTATAAGCTAAAAACTTTTCTCCCACTGCTCTAATTCCTTAACCATCTCCGCAAGAAAATAATTCGTGATAGCTACATCCAAAATGTGATGGTCGAAGGTCAGCGTCAGATAAACCATCGGGCGGATGGCGATCATATTTAATTTTTTGATATAAGAAAATCCCCAAATACTTTTTATAGTGATTGAGGATTTTATCTCTACTGACAAGCCGCCGATAATGTCACCTGCCCTGAAGCACCGCTATTATTATAGGCTTGGATGGCGTAATTGACTGCCACGCTGGTATCAACGGCGTAAGTGTCTGTATATTGACTTGTATTTGGGATCAGATTTGCGATCTCTGTACCATTTCGGAGAATAATAAAGCCAAGTTCGTTGCTTGATTTATCTGTCCACTCAATCGTGATGGCTAGATCATTATTGGCACCATTCCATGAGCAGAAGAAGTCGTATTTTTTTAAACTTGGCTCAGCAGGAAGACCGGGATTCTCCGTTGGCGTTGGCGAAGTTGTTGCTGTAACTGCAGCGGTGGGAGGCAGAGCCTTTGTTGGCGTATTTGCGGGTACTTGGGTTTCCGTCGGGCGTTGCGTTATGGCTGCTTCAATCGTTTGCGCGGCGAGAGTCCCCGCCTGTTCTTCAATGGATAATCCAGGCGGGGGTGTGCTTGGCATATTGCAGGCACTTAAGCTTAGACTGAACAAGAGTATGATACCTACTATTTTGTAGAAAATTTTGTAATTTTTCATGATTATGGGCAAACGACCTGTATTGTCTGAACGGCGGATTCTCCTGTACCATTATAGGCAGATATTCCAATATCAGCGGGAATACCGTTACCAACAGGGAAGTCAAAGGCATCTTGCGTTTGATCAGCAGGGTATATAGATGAGATCAGGCCATGGATGTATAAATTGAAACCAGTTTCGTTATCGGAATTATCTGCCCAAATAAGATCAACTGAAATCATGAAATTTGGTGCTACACCTGCACAAGCTGTAGCTGCTGCTAAATTTGATGGCGCAATAGGAATTGAAGGTGTGGGCGTAGGCGGCACAATATATTCTTGAAGGTTTGCTGTATTTCCAGCAACGGTTGCATAATAACCCCAGAGCCAACAATTGCCATTAGCATTGGGGTTTTTGATGACCCAGTAATTGCTTGATGTGTGTTTTCCAACAACTTCCGCTTTTTCTCCGATGGTTAGGGCTCCTATATAATCGTAAACTTTCCCAGGCCCTGTACGGCAGTTTGTGTTTACGCTGACGCTAGCCATTGGTACGGAGGGCGTTGCAGTTAACGCGATGGTGGGCGTAAGGGTTACCGTTGGAGGAATGGATTGGGTCATCGTTGGTAGGGGTGTTGGGATTGTGGCTCCAGGAGGGGCTTGTCCGCTTGCGGCTAAAGTCAAGGCAACTGAAGTTGCGATCGAGCTATTTACATTTGGCGCTTCTGTTGGCGGTGCTGGCGCACTCAAAATACAAGCTATTGTGAATAATAATGCGGCACTAAGAATAAACAAAATATTTTTTTTCACGATACTAGCTCCTTTATGAGTTGGCGAGGAAGTTATTAGCTATGATGACATTTTTGGCATTGAAAAGCAAATAGTGCCAGATAGGGATTATTGCTCTGCTTTTTCTTTTTTCAAAAGTGTCCAAAGTAAAAGAATATTTAGTCCTAGAAAGAGAAAGCGTGCAATAAAACTGATCGTGACTATTTGCCACTCTCCTTCTGCTGCCGTCCATGCGGGGAGTGAGGCAGAGATGCCCAGAGCTTCTAATCTTTCGCTGCTTATATAATCTTTGCTGATGTCGTGCAGGGCGAGAAAATCGCCCACTGTAAGAATGAGGACCAAAAGATTAAAGAGAAGCATCCCCTTGACCAAAAGAGATGTCTTTTTCATTTTTTACTCCATTATTCAGTTTTTTCAACGACGATCGTGCCGCGATTAACCAAGGCGGCTATCGCACCGAGAGCAGCCAATTGTGGCGCAACCAAGGTTCCCAGAATACCAACGGTAAGGGGAATGTCGATCAATGCACGCCCTTCTTCACTTTTGATGATGATGCGACGAATATTCCCTTCGTTGATCAGTTCTTTGATCTGGGACACCAGTTTATCTCCGCTAAATTCAAATTCTTCTCTATGGGTATTTTCTTCGTTCATTGTTTTCTCCTTTTCTTAGGGATATGTTGCTAAACTTCAAATGCCCAGGCACCTTTTTTCATTAACGGAATCACGCTTCCATCAGGGGTGATGCCGTCAATATCAACTTTATCGGAGCCGATCATAAAATCGACGTGAATCAAGCTATCATTTACGCCGGCGGCATCCAATTCTTCATCCGACATCTTGACACCATCTTTGATATTAATTCGATAGGCACTGCCTAACGCGAGATGGCAAGCGGCGTTTTCATCGTAGAGTGTGTTGAAGAAGATCAAACCCGATTCTGAGATGGGGGAATAATAAGGAACAAGGGCAACCTCGCCAAGTTGTTTCGCGTTTTCATCTGATTCGAGCATTTTCCTGAGCGTTTCTTCGCCTTTTTTCGCGCTAAAATCAACCACGCGCCCTTTTTCAAAAGTTAGGCTGAAATCTTCTATTAGGTTGCCAAAATAATTGAGTGGTTTTGTAGAGTGAACAGTGCCTTCAACCCTATCTTTATGCGGCACCGAAAAGACTTCCTCTGTCGGGAGATTGGCTGTGAAATCTACGCCGCCCTGTGTTTTGCCACTGCCACCTTTCCAAACATGATATTTTGGCATCCCTACTTTCAGGTCAGTACCGGGACCGCGAAAATGAAGTGTCTCGAATTGCATTTTGTTCAAATAATCATGGCGTTTGCTCAAATCTGAGAGATGTTGTTGCCAAGCAGTGACGGGGTCATCATAATCTAGGCGGCAGAGTTTCTCCATTACGCCCCAGAGTTTTTCTTCGGCTTCTTCCTCTGATAGGTCAGGGAAAATTTTTTCAGCCCATTTTGGGGTTGGCGGGCAAACCACTGTCCATTGAACCCCACCGTTGGAGATAAGATTCAGAGCAGGTTTATAGTGTTTTGCACGAGTCTTTAATTCTAATGCAATCAGCTCGGGGTCAAATCCCGCCAGCAGATCGGGGTCTAATCCTGTTACTGAGAGGTAGGCGTCGCCGCGCTCTGCGTTTTCCAAAATGCCTCGGGCTACCCACTCTGGAAACTCTTCAAAAGAGTCTCGTGGCGCGTATTGGTGTCGAATTTTCTTTAATTCTTCATCGTCCCAAAAAACAGTTACCAGCGGCGCGCCGTTTTCGTAGGCTTTTGCCGTCACTTCGCGTACGAGGGGGGCTGTGTTCAATCCAGCGGCAATAAATAGGCGTTGCCCTTCTTGTAAGTTCAAACCTACTTTCGCAATTACTTCGGCATATTTTTCAAGCATGTTTTTATTCATCAAAACTCCTGTTTAACCTGAATAATTTTGCCGCCAGTCATTTTTTCTAACTCACTAGCGCGCATTTTAAATACAGCCTTCGGTGTTCCAGCCGCCGCCCAAATTTCCTCGAAGTTGAGCAAGTCTTCATCCACGTATGTTTCGATGGGATGAAGATGCCCAAGCGGAGGGATTCCGCCGATGGCGAATCCGGTACGCTCGCGGACAAAATCTGGGTCGGCGCGTCCGATCTTCTCTTGGGCGTAAGCAGCGATGCGTTTAACATCCACTCGATTCGCGCCACTTGTCAAAATCAGAATCGCTTTCCCGCTCTTTTTCCCCTTAAATACTAACGACTTTACTATTTGTCCTACTGAGCAGCCTACTCTGGCTGCGGCTTCTTCGGCAGTGCGTGTGCTCTCAGCAGCCTCGATCACCTCGTAAGCATTATCAAGTTTTGTGAGAGCATCTTGCACTTTTTGTGCGCTTTTGCTGAGCATTTAGAATTCTTCACCTTGTATGACTTTTGTGTCAGGAGCGAATATGATTTTGCTGATTATGCTGGCGTTATATTTTGACTCCATTCTTGCTTCTCCTTATTGCTGGATTCTAATGCGATTGTACCAAAAATAAAGAACTAATAGCCGTTACTTGCTAGATATTTTTTATGTTCTCAGATAGTATGTGTGAGAAAAGGAGATCAAAATGAACAAAAAGATCAACAAGTTAGAAGTTATCCATTTGCAGGAAAGAAATCGCTTTGAAATTCACCTTGAAGGGAAAATCGCAGAGCTAGACTATAGACTTCGAGATGACGTAATTAGCTTTACACACACCGGAGTTCCCCAAGAGCTGGGCGGGCGGGGGATTGGTAGCCATATTGTTTGCGCAGGGTTGGATCATGCTCGCGAGAAAGGTTATAAGGTAATTCCCCTTTGTTCGTTTGTGGATGCCTATATTCGCAGGCACTCTGATGAATATGGTGATTTAGTACTTTGAGATGAAGGCGTCGTGATAAATTTCACTAACTTGTCTTTTTGCGTTTTTTGTGCAATAATTTTAGTGTAACGCTCCGAAAAAGCGATACAGATGAAAGTCTGTACAGCAGAGTCTTCTCTCTGTCTCTAAAGTCGAAAGGCTAGGAGAAAAAGACCGCCGAAAAGGCAAATCAAACGAAAGTTTGAAGCGCAAAAGTTAGTATCTGGGTTGTTGCTCTTGAAGTTGATAGCAAAGATGACTAACTTGCCGAACAGGTAAAATCAATGAAAGTTGATGGCGCAAAGTTATGGGTCTAAAGCCGAACTTTTTCTGAAGTGGCTAAGATTGCCAAACTCCCGAAGAGCGTTTACACCTTCGTGATGCAAATCCTCAACAATTTGTTGGGGATTTTTTTGTAAGAAATTATTTTTTTGCGAGAAGAATGTCAACAGGTAGCCCCCACATTGTCATCTTTTTGTTTTTAGTAATTTGAAACCCCACATCTTCAATGCTTTCTTTTGCGTAAATAGGGCGGCAATCTACAAAGGTGGGCATCTTCTCATGGAACCACTCATAAACGTGGATGGCACGACATTCTTTTTTTAGCGCCACGACTCCCAATCTTCCACCGGGTTTTAGAACACGGTAGCACTCTTGGAGGACAAAAGGCATTTCGGGGGTATCGAATAATTCCAGTGTAAAGCTGATAAAAATAGCATCGAATTGAAAATTATCGTAAGGGAGTTTTGCCGCATCGCCCGTTTTTAGGCGAATAGCATTTTTTAGCCCTGCGCGTCTAAGTTTCCTTTCTGCCACTATGCGCATTTTCTTCGAAATATCGATGCCATTGACGATTGCCGGGTGTGCTGCCCGCGCTAATTTTAGGAGCGCGTGTCCTGTACCAAAGCCGATCTCAAGCACGGATTCGCCGCTTTGCACAGCAAGCATTTCTAAACCAAAGTCGGTGAATTTCTTTTCGCTGCTGGCAAAGAGATCGTACAAGCGACTGAGCCGGTCATAATTTTGGCTGGCTTCTTCTTTTGTACGAGAAACACGACTGATTTTTAACATATTTATTTCATACCAAAACCTTGTTTCTTAACAATAGAGAGCATCTCTTCTCGTTTTGGTGTTGTTGCGCGTCGAGCCGTGTGTTCCATCCAGCCGTAGAATTCTGTCTCGCCTTCTTTGCCTGACACAGGAATTTGACGATTATTGTAAATGCCCGTTTCTATCATTGACTGGTCATAGGCGTGAAGAGCATCGTCTTGATTGTGATTATAGCTCTCCCAGTGGAGAATGGCTTCTTGAGGAAGACGTGGGCGGATAAGCGGTGCTTGCTCGGGATAGCCAACGGTCATGCCCGTAATGGGGAAAACGCCTTTGGGCAGATCGAGTAACTTAATCACTGCGGTGGTGTCGTTGCGGATCGCGCCGATATAACAGATGCCTAATCCCAGCGATTCGGCGGCGAGGGCGGCATTTTGAGCAGCGATCGCTGCGTCTGCTGCGGCAACAAGGAAGTTTTCGAGGGTTTCTGTATTTTGTTTATAGCCGCGCAGTTCACAGACGCGGTCAAGGCGGGCACGGTCCGCGCACCATAGCAGAAAGAGGGGAGCTTGGGTGATGTGTTTTTGTCCACCTGCCAACTGAGCTATTTGGGCGCGTTTCGTATCATCTGTAACGGCGATAACGCTGTAAACTTGCATATTGGAGGATGTGGATGCTCGCTGCCCGGCGGCAACGATTGTTTCCACAAGGGGAGCAGGCACAGGGTCAGGTTTGTATCGGCGAACGGAGCCGTGAGCGTGAATCAAGTTTAGGGTGGAATTTTTCATCAAATTGCCTTTGTTGATTTTTCTGTCCTCTTGGCAAATACCGCAGCAATAGTCATTGCTAATCCTATAACGGTGATAATTAGGGCATAGAGCGCAATATTTTCTATAAGTCCGTGCATGACCGTTTGGATAAGATCGTAAATCAATTCAAGCGCACTACCTGAAATTTGCATGGATGTTCTGCTCAGGAAAACTACATTGAGGGCAGAGCGGAGTATAGGTCCAGTCAACAGACTCATTACAAGGCTTATGCCGCCAGACACAAGAAGCGGGATTCCCCACCAGCGAAGCCATGTGTTGAGTGAGCGCACCATAAGCATTGTGACAAGGAGTAAGAATAGTATTGGGAGCAAGGGACTTAGGCGCATGAGGACGCGCAGGGATTGGAGATCGAAAAAGTCATTATTTAGAGATGATTTTTCGAGGAAAGTTTTATTGTCAGGGATTGCTACCAAGGCAATTTTTATTTGTGTTTCGATGACCGGTTTGAGTAGTCCCTGTGTTTCTTCTGGCGGGTTACAAAAAGGGATTTCTCCACTTATAAGAGTTGTTAGATCTGTGAAAGAGCAAGGTGGTTGAGCTTCTAGAAGAATAAAGACGGCGTTTATGCCTTTTTCGCTGAGCAGTGCTTCTTTAATATGATGCAAGGGGATACTTGCAGAATCTGTATTGCCATTGAAAAAAGCAAAGGTTTGGTCGATGGTCTCTTCGCTGAGAGTCTTTAGCGTTTCGGGCGGGATAAAAGCCTCGAGAAAGAGTTCCCAGTCTTTTGCCGTCAGATTCTTTAATAAGGGGGTGAGTTTATTTTCGTTGCTCTCTACTTTTGGGTAGCCATATTCTTCAAAGCAAAAGGTAGAGCGTTCTTTTTCTGCCTCAGAGGGAGGACGCTCGTTGTTGGAGAGTGCTATATAGGCTTCGTTTCCTAATGCGTTTTCCAGACATGCCTCTGCTGCTGCGCTTCGATTTTCTACATCGCAGGCGATCAGGTTTTCTTTGCATAGGTCCAAGCCCATTGTGGCGACGAGTTGATCACCAATCACTGCTGGGAGTCGTCCGTAGATACTTTCGTTTTTTAGTGCCTTTTTGTAGGTCTCGGGATCGAAGGCGTTTTTTTCAAGGTTATATAAAAAGAGCGTTGCGACAAAGGTGATCACAAATAGAGCTGCAAAGATAATCGCGAAGAATTTTGCCGTAGTTTTTAAGATGTCTTTCATAGAAGGTCTCTTTTCCTAATGTATTGAAAATCAAGCAAGCTCAATATAGTCGTCTTTGATCGTTGCATGTTCGCCAAGGTTGAGTTGTTCCAAAAGCGCTGATGTTAGCTTTGCTTTTTTCTTTGCGTCTCTAAGACTCCAGGTGCGCGTTTTGATTTCAAGGAAATTGCCCAAGTCTGGTTTGTCGAAAGAGTCAAAGTTGATATAGAACTCTGTTCCTTTATATTTGACAAGCCAGCGGATTCGTTCTTTTTGTATGATCGTTTCAGATACGGGTTTGAAATACTCGCGATAAAATCGGAGTGAATTTGTTGCTGGTGCTAGGTAACGACTTCTCGAGAGGAGTACATCGTCTTTGAATTCTTCTTCATTTGCTTGCCCTATGAGCGTTAAGCGAGCGCGGACTTGTTCCACATTGCCTGTTTCGTCAATAAATTCGTCTTCTCTATAGCGCAAGCGTCCTTGTGAGGGATCTTCAAAGGAGAAATAAGCATCATATTCCCGATAGTGTTTTTTGCGGAGAATGGTGAGTTCAGAATTTGACAGCGCAGCCTTGACATCAACCTGCTCTGTCAATTTGACCTTTGTTTGCACCTCGAAGGATTCTTCTTCCATTGAGCCTCCCAGCGCGACCAATTTCGAAAGGAGAGATTCTTCTCTTTCGGTGAGGAAGTCGTCAATTTTGATTGCGTAAGCTTGTGCTTTTTCCATTAGGTCTGCTTCGTTGAGGGTTAGCAGTTCTCTTTCGCGCATGACAAAATTACCGTTGATCATCACATCGCTTACATCAGTCGATTTTGCGGCGTAAACAAGTTGAACGTAGGCATTATTTGGGTCACGTCGGAAGTGGGGGGTGTTATGGGAACCGAAAATATCGACCAAGATCAGGTCAGCACGTTTGTCTACTTGCAATGAGCCAGTCAAATCCCCGATGTGAAGCGCATTTGCTCCCAAGCGGGTTGCCATTGTCAATGCTGTAGCAGCAGGGATAGCGGTGGGGTCTCCACTAAATCCTTTTGCGATAAAAGCGGCTAGGCGGATCTCCTCAAACATATCCAAGTCGTTATTAGAGGCAGGGCCGTCTGTTCCGATTCCGACATTGACATTTTCGTCGATCATTTTTTGGACTGGGGCAACGCCAGAAGCCAATTTCATATTCGAGGAGGGATTATGTGCTACGCCCGCGCCGCTTTGTGATAAAGTGCGAATTTCGCCAAGATCGATGTGGACACAATGCGCGGCGAGGATCTTTGCATCGAAGAGATTTTGCTTTTTTACATAAGGGATTACAGGAATACCCTCTGCTTCGCGCATATTTTCTACTTCAGAAGCTGTTTCTGCTAAATGGGTATGAATAGGAACATCAAATTCAACGGCTAAGGCAGCACAAGCTTGCAAAATTTCCGGGGTACAGGTGTAAGGTGCGTGGGGAGCAACGCCTGGCACAATGAGGGGATGGTTTTTCCAGCGTTCAATAAATGTGCGGGTGAGCGCAAGGGCATCTTCAAAAGAGTCGGCATCAGGTGTGGGGAATTTCATCACAGATTGGGCGCAAAGGGCGCGCATCCCTGCTTCTGCGGTGGCTTCTGCAACTTGGTCTTCAAAATAGTACATATCTGCAAAAGAAGTTACGCCACTGCGAATTAACTCAGCACAAGCTAGTTGCGTTCCCAAACGTACAAATTTGGGAGTTACAAATTCTCGTTCAACGGGCATCATATAGCCCATCAGCCAAACATCTAGCCTTAAGTCGTCGGCAAGGCCGCGTAAGAGAGTCATTGGAACGTGCGTGTGCGCGTTGACCAAGCCAGGCATCAGGATTTTGCCGCCAACATCGATCACTTCATCTGCTTCGTAGTTGGCGAGCACGTCTTTTTCGGCACCAACTGCCACAATACTGTCTCCACTCACGGCCACAGCACCGGGGTTATATTGCCGAAGTTCTTCGTCCATTGTTAAAACAATGGCGTTCTTAAAAAGTACATCTGCTTTTTTCATTGAGAAACTCCATGTTGAATAGAGATAGGGGTAAAATAAGTCTGTAATTTTACCATGATGACGAGGATGTTTTTTCGCGTAACCACAACAGGAGGCTAAAATGAAACACACTGCATCGATTCTTGGGATTGGGGGAAAATTAGCTTTCTATACGATTCTGTATGTCGGATTTGCGACTTTGTTGACTGCCTATCTCCCCGATATTTTCTTCATCCGCTTCGTTTCTCGTTTTAACTTGCTTCTGCTTGGAGGCTTTTTTCTGGCATTAGGCATCCCTTTGCTCATCATCGCCGTTCGGCAGGTGACGCTTCAGTTCAAGGAGGGGATTTTGATCACAGAGGGAATCTTCCGCTATTCACGCAATCCTATTTATGCAGCATGGACATTTTTCATCATCCCTGGCTTATCTCTTCTCTCTACCTCATGGATTTTCCTTGGAACGCCTTTTATCTTTTACTTGCTTTTAAAAATATTCATTAGAGAAGAAGAGGAATATCTTGCTGCACATTTTGGAGAGGAATACCTGCAATATAAGGCAAAAGTAGCTCAACTTTTCCCGTATTTTAAGAGATAGAGATGCGTTTTTGGTCTGAGGATAAAAAACAGTGATAACGTTTTTGCTATCGCCGCTTTTCTTGCCTTGGGAATTGCTAAAAATCCCCCAACTTGGCTTTGACAATTTAACCGACTTCTCGTACAATCATGCGGTCTGTTTACCCTAAAAAGGAAGGTTTTTTACCAATGAAAGAATATACCACTGAGTTTATTCGTAATGTTGCCTTAGTCGGACATGGCAGTTCTGGCAAGACGATGATGGCTGAATCATTTTTGCATTTTAGCGGCGCAATAACGCGCATGGGGAAAGTTGAAGACGGCTCTACTGTCTCTGATTTTGACGATGAAGAAATTCGTCGATCTTTATCGCTTTATACGAGCGTTCTCCCTGTTGAACACAAAAAGACAAAGATCAATATTTTAGATGCCCCGGGCTATACGGACTTTGTTGGTGAAGTAATTTCTGCCATCAGCGTTTCAGATAGTGCGTTGGTTTTGGTCGATTCTTTGGCTGGTGTTGAAGTTGGTACCGAGATCGCTTGGCGTTATTGTGACCAATTCAATTTGCCGCGCGCAGTTGTTGTCAACAAGATGGATCGTGATAACGCTAACTTGAAAAAAGTGATGACCTCCCTGGAAGAGTTCTCCGCAGCACGTCTTATCAGAGTACAACTTCCTTGGGGCGAACGTGGCGATTTCAAAGGTGTTATCGACCTGATGAGTAATAAAGCTTATGAGGGCGATGGGAAGACCGCTGTAGAAATCCCTGCCGAATATGCTGATGCTGCTGAAGAAGCACGGATGGAATTGATCGAAGCCGCTGCTGAAGGTGATGATGCTTTGCTCGAAAAATACTTCGAGGGTGAAGAATTGTCGGATGCCGAAATTGCCAGCGGTTTAAAGAAAGTTTTCCTGGCTGGAGACTATGTACCCGTTTTCGTTTCTGCTACAGGCAACGAATTTGGGGTTGGTCCCCTTTTGGATGCATTAGTTAGCCTTATGCCTTCTCCTGCTGAACGCCCGGCAATTACCGCTCAAGGTGCAGGCGGAGATGAAGAGTTAACAGCTTCCAATACTGCCGCTCTAGCAGCATATGTTTGGAAAACAACAGCAGATCCTTTCGTTGGAAAGCAGACATTTTTCCGCATTTATTCCGGCTCGATTGCTGGTGATAGCCGTGTTTGGAATCAGAATAAAGAAATCGAAGAGCGATTTGGTTCTGTAAATATTCCGCGCGGTAAAGAACAGATCAGCGTCAAAGTTGTTCATGCAGGTGATATCGCAAACGTGCCAAAATTGAGTGAAACAGCTACGGGTGATACCTTCTGCACAGAAGGGCATCCGCTAACTTTAGCTGTTCCTGAATATCCAACAGGGCTTTTCCGCGTAGCTATTGTTCCTAAAACACAGGCTGATGCAGCAAAGATCTCTCCCACACTAACACGTCTCTGCGAAGAAGATATGACCCTAGATTGGTATAACGAAAAAGCTACCCGTCAAACTATTCTAAAAGGGATGGGAAATCAGCATATTGATGTTGCTATTCGCCGTGCAGATACAAAATTGCAGGTTGGCTTAGAAACTATCGAGCCACGTATTCCTTATCGTGAAGGCATTACGAAAAAGGCAACGGCATCTTATCGTCATAAAAAACAAAGTGGTGGTTCAGGTCAATTTGGTGAAGTTCATATGACCATCGAAAATTATCCCGATGAAGATTTTGAATTGACATGGGATGTTTTCGGCGGCTCAATTTCCAATTCCTATGAGCCTGCGATTCGTAAAGGTATTCTAAGTGTGATGAAAGATGGTGCAATTGCCGGATACCCGATGCAAAATATCAAAGTTTCCATTTTTGATGGGAAAGAGCATCCTGTAGATTCGAAGCCTGTTGCTTTTGAATCTGCTGCGCGTGGTGCTTTCAAAATGGCAGTCAAGGATGCGGGTCCCGTTCTTTATGAGCCAATTATGAAGGCGCGTATCACTGTCCCTGATGCAAATATGGGTGACGTAATTGGTGATTTGAATACTCGCCGTGGACGTATGCAAGGCACCGATGCCGAACGCGGCCAGACGACTGTGATCGCAGATGTGCCTCTTGCTGAAATGCTTCGTTATACCAGTCAATTACGCTCCATAACTGGTGGACGTGGTTATTTTGAGATGGTATTTGACCGCTACGAAGTTGTTCCTTCTCATGTTGCAGATGGTGTGATCGCTGCTGCGCAATCTGATGAAGAAGAAGAATAGTTTTAGAGAGTAGAAAGTGGGGAATAGATAGAAGTTCCGAAGTAGCAGCGTCCGAGTTTTTCAAAAACTCGGACGCTTTTTTGTAGGTCACGCTTGTAGTGTGACTTGCCGACTAAAAAGGTCACGTTGATGCCGTAACCTACATTGCCCCGCTACGATTTCGATACGCCTGACGGTGGTGCTGTCAGGCTACTCAATCTTCGCTGAGAGTTTTTCTATAAGCAAGAAAAGTCACGCTGAAAACGTGACCTACGATTAAATAAAACATCCGAAGTTTCTGCTTCTGCGCTTCGCTAGAAGTGTTTCGCAAAACTTCGGATATCTGTTGTTTATCTGTATAATCTTCTAAATATGTGCTTTTTTTCTAGCCACAACCGCCAGCGGAGGGGGCGCGTTTGAGTTCCATTTTGATCTTTGGTTCATATTCTACATGCTCGTGATCTTCGAGGTGAGGATACGCAGCAGGACAGTGATCGCCAAGAGCGGAGGTGAGCAGGTATTTAAACTCATCATCAGCAGGGGATTCTTTTTCACCTGCACAGTATTCGTTTTCGTAAGGGGTAGCATAGATATCTACCCAGTTGTTGAGACCGCCTTCGAGGATATATACATTGGGCACACTTTCTGCGACCATATATTTCCAGACTTCGGTGGCTCTGGTTTCGTCGTTGGACATGATGACGAAGAGGCTGTTGGCTGGCAGCGCGATGAATTCGTTGATCATGCCGGGGATTTCTTCGGGGAGAACGTGGTCAGCATCGGTGATGTGGAAGAGGTTGTAATCTTTTTCTTCACGGACATCGAGCATCACGAGATTCAATTTTGAATCGTGCATGGTGTGTAATAATTCTTCGGGAACGATCTGTACTTCTCGGTTGTCCAGTTGTGCCTGGCGTTCGTCTGCGATCCAGTTCCAGCGGTCGGCGTTGGTAGGTTGCCCGATGGCGATAAGCCCGATAGCGCCGAGAACAGCTACGCCTGCACCGATATAGCGACCTTTGGGGGCTTTAGATGAATCTTTGCCGCCGTAAATATCTTCAAGCTTTTCGCCGCCCCAGAACATGAAGAGTGCCATCAGGGTGACGAGCAGGGCGACTACGCCTGTGGGAAGGTCGAAGAGATCCATCAGGGTCAGGCGACCGAAGTAGCTGCCATTGAAGAAATGGGGAGCTTCGTCGATGGTTTCGCTAAAGACGAAGATGCCGAAGAGACCACCAGCGACAAAGAAGATACCATCCACTTTGAGGGTTGCGAGGGCTGTCAGAGATGTTCCGGGGCAGAATCCGCCGATTATGAATCCCACGCCCATCACAAGTCCGCCCACTATCCCGGACCAAAGGTAAGTGGGGTTGACCCAGATGAGGTTGTAATCCAATAAGCCAAATGCGGCTGCACCGAAAATGAGCAGCATCCCAGCGACAATGGCGGTGAAGAATACTTTGAAGACGGTCAGGTCTTTGAAGTAAAACTGTTTTGCCAAGATGGTTGATTTGTTAAAGCCGGAGCTTTCGAGGACGTAGCCAAAGGCTATCCCGATGATGAGATAAATGGCGTAAACGCCAACCTTAAGAAATATAACATTTAGGGGGAGAGGAAAAGTAGTCATTATTTTCTCCTAGTTCCAGAGTTTGCGGAAAGTGTAGGCAAAAAGATATGCGCCACCAAAGATGGCGAACATGGTTGCCCAGCTACCAGCGGAAAGGGTTGCGCCGCCAGAGAGTGCCTGCCCGGATGTGCATCCACGAGCGAGGCGTGCGCCGTAGGTGAAGAGGGTGCCACCGACGAATGCCCAGAACCAGCGTTGTTTGTCTGTGATTTGGGGTCCGCGATTGGTTTCCCATTTGACCCGTCCATTACGTAGACCGGAGATGAAGCCACCGACGATAGCGCCGATGGCGACCATGACGATCCAGTTGTCGAGGGCGTTTAGTTCGCCGCCCGCAACTTTGATGAGGTAGGGGACACGGTCTACATGTCCGGGGGCTACGATGTCTTCAATGAAGGCAACGAAGCGGCTGAGACCACCGGAGGCTCCGAGACCGTTTCCTGTGATGAAATAGGAAAGGAAGAGGACTATTCCGAGTAGAGTGCCGCCTGTGTAGGCGTTCCAGTATTCTTTCGCCGGACGATTGAAGAGGCGTTTGATGAAGGTCTCTTTTGATGGGGTTTCAGTTACTGTTGTCATAGGATTTATTCCTTTTTAGTTATTGCTTTCTTATCTACGAAGTCACACGAAGGGCACGAAGTTTTAAAGCTTTTCTTTGTGTAGCTTCGTGTTCTTCGTGGATAAGGTTTTTTTCACTTATTCAGCATCATGATTATGAACTTCCACATCATCCCAGCCATGGATCATGGATGCGATGCCTGCCAACGGGGTGTGACCGGTGGTGGTGAGATAGACGTGCATCACGATGAAGGAGGCAAAGAGCCAGGCTATTAGGGTGTGGAAGGGTGCCAGGAAGGGCAGTCCACCGAGGGCATTGGTTAGATTGGGAAAGCGTTGTGCGCCCCAGATCAGGATGCCAGTGATGCCTTGCAATGGCAGGAGGACGTTCAGGATCATGTCGTAGGTGACCTGCTGAAGCGGGTTCAGTTTATGTTCGGGGTCTTTCTCGGTGGGATGTTCTTCACCTTTGAAAATGCCCTTCATATAGTAGGTTCCTTGTGTAAGGATCTGGTTGAAGAATCCTTTTGGTTCGGGGATATATTGTTTGATCTCGCCACTTGCGAGGTGATAGAAGAGGGAGAAGGCGGCGTTGACGGCGAGAATGGTGGCAACAACATTGTGGGTGATAACTACGCCGCTAAATTTGAAGAGGATATAGCTATCGGGGTTGTGGATGATCATGCCCGTGATAAGCAAGATGACGATGGCGGCAGTCTGGAGCCAATGCCAGAAGCGTTCGTAAACGCTGTACATATAGACACGTTTGGTCTTTGTTTCGTGGGGCGGATTTTTATAGTGAGCATAGATGCGCAAGCCACCGTGTAATCCAACGCCGAGGATAACGCCGATGAATGCCCAGAGACCGAAAGCGTCTATCCAGTTGACTTTGTCTGCGCCGAGGATGTAGAGATTCTCTTTATCAGGTGCAGGTTTGTAGAAGAGGGCGCCATCTTCATTTTCGTATATTTCGCCGTCAAATACAACATTGCTGCCGGGGACAAAATCTGCTTTTGCGCCGATGGGGCTGTAGCCTGAGAGTTCGATCTCTTGCGTTAGGCGGGTATTCTGGCTGTGGCAGGTTTGGCAGTCGTTGGTTGCCCACTCAGAGGTGGCGACATCGTGATGGATGCTGTAAGGTTGAATTTCGCCAGCGATGCGGGGATTATCCAAGCCGAGGGCTTCGAGACCTTTGATGATGAGGGCGCTCTTTTCTTCGCTGTCAATGAGCAATTCGCTATCGTCGAGCATTCCGTCTGCGTTGGCGTCGAAGGCTGCCAAAATATCGGGGGCATAGCTATCGTTCTCGAGGTAGACCAACTTCAAATCACGGAGGGGAACCGGGCGCTCATCTTCGCCATAGACCCAAAACCAGGTGGTTATCAGGTTATGCGGGACGAGTTTTGTTGATCCATCTGCATTTTCACGGGGCAGAAGAACGGGTTCGTATCCGGTGAGCAGGGTGTTTACGCCGGGATCGCCTTCTGCGCCACGGCATTGGGTTTGCGCATTGCCGTTGATGTCGATGACTGTCCAGTCGTATTGCTCGTTGGCGGAGGAGTAGAGCTTGGGGATATGGCAAGATTCGCAGCTAAGGGCGTTGATGTGGCGGTCTTTATAGGGCAGCCAATCGTGCGTGCTTTCTGTGCTGTGGCAGTCGACGCAGGTGCGCATGGTGTCTTTGACGTTTGGGGAGACCATGCTCTGGGCACTGTCGCCACGAGCAAATTGATGAAGCGGTTTTTCGAGATATTCGCCAACTTCAAGACGGCGGGGGTCAAAAATTAGATGTTCTGGGCGTGTTGCGCTGCCTTCCTGATAATAAAGCGGATTATTGAGGGCGTAGTGGCAGTCGGTGCATTCGAGCTGACGTTCTGCGTGCGCATCCCAAGTGCGGGAGAGTGTTTCTTTATCTGCCAGGTTCATGCCAGAGTCAGAAAGACGCTGCGAGGAGATGATCTGCCCGGTGGTGATGGTTGTCCAGCGTTCGGGAGAACAGCCATCCATCACGAGCGGGTCTTCGACATTATCGTGTACGAGACCGTGACAGACACCACAGTTGGGGTCTTCGGGGTCTTGGATCGCAACAAATTCCTGCACCAATTCTTTCTCTTGGGTGAAAGCGGCTTCGTTCCATGTAAACTCATCGCCGGCTTCTTCAACAATGCCGGTGCCGAGCAAAGTGGCAGTATTTGCCCATTTGAAATCGCCATTGGTGAGGGCGGCTTTGCGAGCGTCATTATTTGGCTCGGGGATGTGGCAAAGGAAACAATTCATCTTGACCACACCAGATTTTTCCCAATCCCATTTTTCTAATTCGCCCGTTTCAGCGTTGACGATATTGCTTTCCAGCGAGTTGGCGCTGTAGGCAAGCTCGGTCAGCATTTCGCCGCTCTGGCTGTAAACAGCCGGGCCGCCGCCGGGGTGTCGGCTACCAAAAAGCATAATCCACTCAGGCGTGGTCAAGTCGGCACGCTCGTCGCCTGCGGGGGAAAGATAGCGGTAGGCAATCGGGTTCCATGTTCCGAAAAAGCCCGGGCTAGTATCCCACGCACGTTCGGTGGGCGTTTCTCCAGCCGGAACCATATCGTCCAAACCGGCGTTGGCGTGGTAGCTGTGCGTTTCAATGAATTCGGCATCGTGGCAGGCGCCGCAGGTATTCATCGTCGAAACGGGATTGCCCGTGTCAAGCACATTTTCGCCGTTTTCATCCAGCAAAGGGAAAGTGGGATGCAGGGGCGAGCTTTCGGGCGTTTTCGGCTCTTCGGGAGGTGGATCGCCCCCTTCTGCAAGGGCGCTGCTCACGCCGATGAGCAAAAAAACAGCCGCCAGCAAAAGGCTAAAAAAGCGCAAGCGGGATATTTTGGATTTATTCTTGGATGACATCATCTGTTGTCCTTATAGATTCTTCTCAAAATTTCAGTTTTATTTTTTATAAAACGGAGTTCAAAATCTCCAGATTTTGATTTGGGATTTCCCAACATCTGGAGATGTTGGACTCCATCTGATAATTCAGGTGTGAAACGCTCACGTGATAGGCTTGGCTCACGTTTGTGAGCATCTACCAGTCCCTGAGCGGAGGGCTTTTCGGAGAAAAGCACGTAGTCGAAGGGCGGTTCTTGTATAATTCGTCCTTTGTCTACAGGCTCAAAAGCTATCGCCTTACGCTCAGGAACTGGCGTTGTTTCTATCTCTTTGCACTAAAACGCCCACCCCAATCAATGGGATCGCCGTAATAGCCAAGGGCTTCCCAATCCATGCGGCTTTCGTCGCCATGACAATAGCCACAGGTCAAGGCTTGGTCAGCGGATGCAACCATGTGGGTTGTGGGCCAGAACATTTCTGTTTCTGCGAAGTCATATTCTCCGCTATATGCCATATCTATTTCTTCAGAGCCTAAGCGGAGCGCTAGATCCCAGTCAAATTCTGTCCAGAAGCCGCCTTCGCCAACGGTCTTGGGTTGGAGGAAGTAGTTATAAACAGTGTCATAAGGCTGTTTTCCACGATGGACTTTAAAGGGGAAAATCCTTGCTGTAGTGTCGTTAATATCGCCCAAAGGCAAATTCATTGAAGTCACTTCTTCGGGATTCATCGTGTCGCCGATCAGGTAGCGGTCGGCTGTTCCGTTATACCAACGATACTCAGGCACAAAATCCGATTCGTAGACGAAACTGCCCTTAATTTTGAGATATTCATGTGTGCTTTCTTCTATGCTATCGTTTCCGGCAGTAGACCAGTCCCAGTACATTTTGGTTGCATCACGCGTTGCTGCTTCGGGGATGTGGCAGGTTTGGCAAGCAACAGAATCAAGGTGGACGTTGATGCGCTCATCCTCGTGCAATTCTTCGCTATGGCAGTCTGTGCAGGCGATTTGATTTTCTGTATCCAGGCTGACGGAAATCGAACGTCCGGATACTAAATGTGCTTCTGTTTTATGGCAGTCAGTGCAGAGAAAATCGTGTTTTCCCATGTGAACATCAACACGGTCGGGAGGGTAGTAGAGTGTTTCGTCCAAGTCGCCGTGTTTGACAGCGTTCCCGCCGCCGCCTTTGAAGTGGCAGCTACCGCAGTTCTCACGACTGGGGATACCGACATTTTTGGCAACATCCAGCAAATCCACGCCTTCGGCAGGTAAACCGGATGTGCTTTTGACATAGGTTCCGGTGGTATCGTGGCAGGCGAGACAGTCTACGTTCTGTTCATTAGAGAAGTCATAATCTGCGCTATCCCAACCATAACCGGCATGACAGGAAGTGCATCCCGACCAGTTGGACTGAATACCAATACAGAAATTATTCATTTGGTTTTTTTTACCGACAGTCACTGGCTCATCGCGCCCTTCGATATCGTAGGGCTTGCTTTCCCAAGTCCAGTGAGCGGTTGCCATCATCTCAGATGCGGAATTTTCATGGCATTCAAGACAGACTCTCGTGACATCGGGTCCTGTTTCGAAAGGTCCGCGATCTTCGATAATGGCGGTGTGATCAGTATGGACAGGGTGAAGGGGGAGATTTTCCCAGGGATCATCCGAACGTTTATTTTCTTTGGGTAGAAAATAGATGGTCGGGATGAGAATGACGGCAAGGGTGACAATTATGCCTATGATCCAAACTCGTTTTTTATTTCGCATATTTATTCCTGTTTTTGGTTTGAGTTTTGATTTTCTACGAGGCTTGCTCGGTAAGTAAGCCTGTCGTTTAAAATAGTACGAAGCAAGTCGAGTGCTTCGATAATACGTTTATCTGCAAGTCTGTAATAAATGTATAGCCCCTCACGTTCTCCAATCACTAATCCTTGTTGGCGCAGTATTTTCAGGTGCCGTGAAGTCGTGGGTTGGGGGAGATTTAGTGTTTCTGTTAGGTCATTCACGTTACGTGGTTCATCAACGAGGGCGTAAAGCATAAGAATTCGTGTGGGGTCTGCCAGGCCATTGCAAATGCCAGCATGGAGTTCTGTAACTTCTTGAAGTAAAGGAGATTTGTTCATAAGTGTATTCGGATATTTACATATAGTTCAACAGTGAAATAGTAACATTATGAGAAAGTTTTAATTAGTGCGACTTGTCACATTCGACGATGTGCTATGTCATAATGCGACCAAGCGTGTCACAATAGATGTGTGACGAAGTGTATTTTCAACAAATTATCAGGACAATTCGTGTTAACTGGTTTGAGCGGTTTGTCAATTATTTGATAGCATCGTGAACATCTTTTTATAAATTGAGAGCAAGATTAGGATAGGGGGGAAGTGAGTTGACCAAAAAAATGTGACAAAGATTACTGTGTGCATAAAACGCACCATGTCGCACACCTTAAACGGTTCAAGTCGCACAGCTT